>JALETI010000104.1 GCA_022781515.1 Lachnospiraceae bacterium | reverse complement strand
CTGTGAGGAAATGATATGAACGATCATGGCAAAAAAAAGATTGCACCAATTGTTGTTACAGTGGTAATGATACTTTACTTTGTGCTGTATTTTGGAGTTCTGGTAGCTGTCGTACCGGGAATTATGAAACTCCTGCTGGGTATCATACCGCTGCTGTTGGGATGTTGTATGTTATATGTATGTATACAGAGACTAAAAGAAATTGATGGAGGAGAAGAAGATGATCTTAGTAAATACTGATTACATCAGCGGAAAGAACCTGGAGATGCTGGGACTGGTTAAGGGAAGTACCATTCAGTCCAAGAATATCGGAAAGGATATCACACAGGGATTTAAGACACTGGTTGGCGGTGAACTGACCGCGTATAATGAAATGATGAACGAAGCAAGAGCACTTGCCACCAAGCGTATGGTGACCGAAGCAGAAAATCTGGGTGCAGATGCCATTGTGAATATCCGTTATGCATCCTCTGCCATTATGCAGGGTGCAGCTGAGGTTATTGCATACGGTACAGCAGTGAAGTTCGTATAACCGCAACCACTGTTCCATTACAGTGCTGCGGCACGGATAAGTATTTCTTGACAAATTTCTGATTATTATAGTATGATTATTTACATATTCGAAGCAAGATAATAGGTTACTTTTTATCCTAAGAGTCTTAAAAGCGATTATTATGAATCCCTCTGATTTCAGAGCGGAGTCATACGGACAGAGATGTCTGATACCGACAGGCGGCATGCCGCCTTATTGATTGAGTTAGAAGCTCAGTTTTATAAGTTGGTTACTTTATAACCGCAATGCGTATTATATGCAAACTTGTGAAATGGTCAATAAAAGAGTGGTAAAAGTATTGTTGCTGTATAGACTCTAAGTACCCTATAGGAAATGGTATAGAAAACGAAGGCACTGTCTTTGTGCATTTGTTTTGTGCTTTATATCATGGAATACGAATCAGACTATGATTGAACGCAGGTTGTGCAGCGCAGCCTGCGTTTTTTTATTTTCCAGGAAAATGCAGTTTTTCCTGGATTATTTATCCTTATAAATGGAATATGGAGGTCTATCTGGAGCCGGGAGAAGCAGTGGCACTGAATGCAGGTTACCTTGCATGCAGGGTACTGGATATTGTTCGAAATGGAAGGTATCGGATTGCAATTCTGGATGCCAGTGCAGCCTGCCACATGCCCGATGTCATTGAAATGCCCTATATGCCGCCGCTGTACGGAGCGACAGAGGCAGAAAAAAAGGCAGAGACAGAAAAGGAAACAGAGAGAAAAACAGCGGCAGAAACAGAAACGGAAACAGAGACAGATGCAGAAGGCGCGGATGGGGAACATTGCTTCCTTCTGGCCGGTCCCACCTGTCTGGCCGGTGATGTCATCGGATCCTATTGTTTTGCACAGGATCTGCAGATCGGAGACCTACTTCTGTTCGGAGACATGGCCATTTACACCACCTGTAAAAATAACACCTTCAACGGCATGCCCCTTCCGGACATCTGGAGAAAAAATCTGCAGGGAGAATTGGAAAAACTGACCGCCTTCAGCTATTCCGATTTTCTTATGCGGTTGGGAAAACTGTAACATCCTGCTCTGCAGACAGCAGAAAACTGGATGAGAAATAAGGAAGGACAGAAGTGCAGCGGGACAGAAAAACAGTATGACAAAAGTGCAGCGGGACAGGAAAACAGTATGACAGAAGTGCAGTGGACAGAAACACAGCGGGACAGAAGTGCAACAGGACAGAAATGCAGCAGGACAGAAGTGCAACAGGACAGAAATGTAGCAGGACAGAAGTACAGCGGGACAGAAATGCAGCAAGACAGAAAGACTGAAGGTCAGAAAGGAGCAGAACTATGAACGAATCAACAAAATACAAAATTATGAAAAATCGTGAATTGCTGAAGGGACACGGTTCCTGGGATATCGGAGCCGAAGCAACTGATCAGCAGCAGAAACTTCCGGGCATTTCACCGGTGAAAAAACCACAGAGTCGTCAGGTAATCGATCTTCCCATGGATTTTTCCGATGTGGTACGCAAGGATTCTCTCCTTGACCTGCTGAAAACCCGGATCAGTCACAGGAAATACAGGGATCAGCAGCTGACATTGAAAGAACTGTCCTTCCTTCTGTGGTCCACCCAGGGAATCCGGAGAATTATGGATGGCGATCCGCAAATTACCTTCCGTACCGTACCTTCTGCCGGTTCCAGACATCCTCTGGAAACCTACCTGTTCATCAATCAGGTGGCAGGGCTTAAACCGGGGCTGTATCACTATCTGCCGGCGCTGTGTCAGCTGGAATGTCTGGATGCAGATGGAGATTTTCAGGAGGAACTGACCCAGGGACTCTGCGGGCAGGCTTTTGCGGCAGAAGCACCGGTGGTATTTGTCTGGAGTGCCGTACCTTACCGAACCGAATGGAGATACAGCCTGAAAGCAGTGAAATACATCCTGCTGGATGCAGGACATGCCTGTGAAAATCTGTACCTTGCCTGTGAAGCCATCGGCTGCGGAACCTGTGCCATCGGTGCCTACGATCAGGAATGTATGGATGAACTGCTGGGATTTCTCCCCGGACCATCCGCAGAAAAAGATTATGAATGCGTGGTTTATGTTGCATCGGTGGGGAAAGTAAACTCCTGAGTAAGTGAATTCAACACATAAGGCTTAAGGGATTTTCAAACCCCGATAAGTATGGTAGAGTATAGGATATTGGAATCAATAAGAGCTGATTCCAGAGTACATACGAAAAATACAAATGGGGGAAAAGCTATGTTAAAGCAGTTATTTGCTCCTGTCGATATGACAGAGGGCATACCTTGGAAGGGGATCGTGGCCTTTTCGATTCCCATGCTGATCGGAAATATCGCTCAGCAACTGTACAATACGGCAGACAGTATCATTGTGGGGCGTTATGTGGGAGATAATGCACTGGCTGCGGTGGGAAGTGCCGGACCGCTTCTGAATCTTCTGCTGGTGTTATTTGTGGGAATTTCCGTGGGAGCCGGAATCATGGTTTCCCAGTATTTCGGGGCAAGACAGCGGGAAGAGTTGTCGGAAACCATTGGAAACTGTGTGACGCTGACGGCAATTTCATCTTTGATTCTGATGGTTTGTGCACCGCCGGTTATTCGCCCGATGCTTCGATTTCTGAACACACCGGACAGTATTCTGGACTGGTGTACATCCTATCTGATTATCCTGATGGTAGGAATTGCAGGTATGGCGTATTACAATATTCTGGGAGGTATTCTTCGCGGATTGGGTGATTCCATTTCTGCACTGGTTTATCTGCTGGTGGCTACGGTTCTGAACATCGGTCTGGATCTGCTGTTTGTGGCTGTATTTAAAATGGGTGTATCCGGTGTGGCACTGGCAACGGCCATCGCTCAGAGTATTTCTGCTATTTTATGTTTTATGAAACTGGCTCGCCTGACGGATATTTTCGATTTTAAGCTTCGGCATCTGAAAATAAGCTGGAAACATACGCGGACAATTATTGCTCTGGGATTGCCTTCCGGTCTGACACAGGCGATTCTGTCATCGGCCATGATCATCGTGCAGTCTCTGACCAACAGTTTTGGAGAAATGTTTATTGCGGCCAATGTTATTGTCATGCGTGTGGATGGATTTGCCATGATGCCGAATTTCTCCTTCGGAACGGCGATGACAACCTATGCCGGTCAGAATGTGGGTGCCGGCAAGTATGACCGGGTGATAAAAGGTGCAAAACAGGGAACCGGAATTGCCATGGGAGTATCAACCACCATTACGGTGCTGATTCTGATTTTCGGCAGATATCTGATGGGTATTTTTACGGAAACAGAAGCGCTGGTGGATCTGAGCATGCGTATGATGAGAATTCTGGCAGTGGGGTACATTGCAATGGCGGTTACCCAGAGTCTGTCCGGTGTTATGCGCGGTGCCGGAGATACCATGACACCCATGTGGATCTCCATGATCACAACGATCGTGATTCGTGTACCGGTGGCTTACGGAATTTCATGGCTTACCAGAACGCCGGAACTGCCCCACGGACGCTGCGAATGTGTATTCATTTCCCTGTTTGTATCCTGGACCATCGGTGCGATACTGACCTTTATTTTCTACCGCCGCGGTAAGTGGAAGGAAAAAGCGATCAAATAATGGAAAATGTTTAAAATGGAAAAGATGGACGCTGCATCATGTATGTATCGTCCATTTTTCTTATTTTCCATGTTGATTTTACAGGAAAACACCTCTATGCTATATCGGTAACAGTAAATACAAACTCATAAAAGTCTTATGGTAAACATTATTTCTTTTTGAATTTTCAATCTGATAATCCATTCACAATTTTCTGATGATCCAACATGCACCTTGACAATTTCATAGTTTATCCGTGAGAGATACGTTTGCAGCATATTTCTGTTCTGATTTCAAAGACAGCTTAGGCAGCAGATAACGGGCTGACTTCAAACCAGGAGCGGCTCAGGAACCGCAGCGATGATAAATGTGCAAACTTTTTAATCTATTTATCGAGTTTTACAGGAGTTATTATCTTATGAAAAAAAACGCAGAGAAATTAATCAGTAAAAACGAGATGAACTGGAGTATTGACAAGAGTGGTGTTCTGACCATTGAAGGTCAGGGGAAAATACCGGATTGTGATTGTGGAAGAAACCCTTCCGCACCATGGGAGAATGTGAAAGATCAGATTTTAGAAATCTGTATTGAGGAAGGCATTACGGAAATCGGAATTAATGCCTTTAACAGCTGCAGGAATCTGCAGAAAGTTGTTCTGCCCTCTTCTTTGAGACGTATCCATGCTTATGCTTTTCGGAATTGCAGGGAATTGATCTGTATTGAAACGGATTGTAAGGATATGAAATATATTTATGATAACCGGGAGTATGATGAAGAGAATACCATTATTTTTGGAATAGATTCCTTTCAGAATGTTCCCTGGTGCAGATCCAGATGGGGAGTGTTTTACATACAGGACAATATCCTGTATATTACTTTTGTGGGAGAGGAAAAGCAACTTGTGGTACCGGAAGGAGTACGTATGCTGAAATCATTTTCCATGAGTCATCTGGATGTTGATTCAATTGCTTTTCCCAATACCCTTGAGCAAATTGAGGATTTTGCATTTTTTGATTCAACAATAAAGGGAGCGCTGATTCTCCCGCAATCGACTCATACTGTTGGTTCGTATGCGTTTGCCGACAGCAATATTTTACGAATCAGTTTCCCTGTTTCCATCAGACCTGATAAAATGGAGTGGTATCGGACAGAGGGGAAAATGGTTCGCCGCAGTAAAAAATCGGATATTATCAATCGGTATTCGCTCAGACTTCTGGAACGAAAAAAATTCGGGAAATTCAGAAAATTAGAAGTAGTTGAGAATAAACCGATCCATCATAGAGATGGAACTGTGACCAATGTACGGGATGACAAAACCATTGACGTGGGCGAAAGCATTTATCGAAGAATCCGCATGGGAAATATTCTTTTGTGTGTGTCTTATGAGAATAACAGGATACATTCCGTAAAATCCTTTTCATGGGATCGGGAGGGAGGCCTTGCAGATGAATATCTGATGTATCCTGTTCTGGATCCCGGAGAACAACTGCTTCCATGGCGTGACTCCTTCACTTACCAGGAAAAAGAGGATATTATCTATGCCTTTAACTGCTTCGATGGAGAAGAGCTGCATGCCAGAGGTGCCTTGCGGAGACGTCATCCGGATACCCATGAAGAATGGTTCTGGTCAAACGACAGAGAGAATTTTGGCGGTCCTCTGGAGCTTGATTTTCTGGAGATGTGGCTGTCACTGCATCCGGAAGTTACGGTGGATTCAACGGATGACAATATGGAAAAAGACCATGTAAGATGGTTTGTATCAGTGTAAAACAGACCGGAATCTGTGTAGTATCGGTCTGTTATTTATTTTGTGATACAATTCATTAGAAAAGTATGGGTGTTGCCGTTGTGGTGTTGTCCTGTATAGGTAGTCCGGAAATACAATCCGCTGTTATCATGTCTGGAATCGGTCTTGCCTGTGATGGAATCTCCATGCTGGAGAAACAGTAGTGGAAAGGAATGTAATATGAAAAAGAATGGTATTATTGAAATTAATCATTTGCATAAAAGCTTTGGAGATGTAAAAGCTGTGAATGATCTGAGTTTTCGTGTAAAAGAAGGAGAATTATTTGCCTTTCTTGGAATTAACGGTGCAGGAAAATCCACGACGATCAATATTCTCTGCGGTCAGCTGTCAAAGGATCAGGGAAGTGTACATATCTGCGGGACGGATCTGGATATGGATCCGGATGGAATCAAACGCAGCCTTGGGGTGGTATTTCAGAATTCTGTTCTGGATAAAGATCTGTCGGTACGGGACAATCTGGAAAGCAGGGCAGCCCTGTATGGCATTCGTGGAAAAGCGTTTCAGAAACGGCTGGCGGAACTGGCACAGCTTCTTGAATTTGAAGATCTGCTGAAACGTACCGTGGGAAAATTGTCCGGCGGACAAAGACGCCGGATCGACATTGCAAGAGCACTTCTGCACAGACCGAAAATCCTGATTCTGGATGAACCCACCACCGGTCTGGATCCGCAGACACGAAATATTCTCTGGAGGGTTATCAGTGATTTGCGTAAGAATGAAAATATGACGGTATTTCTGACAACCCATTATATGGAGGAAGCAGCAGATGCGGATTATGTTGTGATTCTGGATCACGGACAGATTGTGGCAGAAGGTACTCCTCTGGAATTGAAGAACACTTACACCGGAGATTTCATTACCATTTACGGAGTAGAAGAAGAGCAGATCAGAAAACTGGATAAAAAATACGAAGTAATCCGGGATGCATACAGAGTATTTGTACCGGATACGGCTGCGGCAACGGAACTGATCCTGGAGCAGCCGGAACTGTTCCGGGATTATGAGATTACAAAAGGCAGGATGGATGACGTATTCCTTGCCGTAACAGGAAAGAAACTGACAGGAGGAGCGGAAGCATGAGCGGACTGGGCGCATTGATCAAACGAAATACCAAATTATATTTTAAAGATAAAGGGATGTTCTTTACTTCTCTCATCACTCCCATGATTCTGCTGGTACTTTATGTTACTTTTTTAAGCAATGTATACGAAGATTCTTTCCGTTCCGCACTGGAAGCTGCAGGGGCAGTCGTATCGGATGAATTGATCCGCGGATGTGTGGGCGGTCAGCTGGTATCCTCTTTGCTGGCAGTCAGCTGCGTCACAGTGGCATTCTGCTCCAATCTTCTGATGGTACAGGACAAAATCTCCGGAGCACGAAAGGACCTGACGATTGCCCCGGTAAAGAAAAGTACCATTGCAATGGGATATTATCTGGCTAATCTGCTCACCACATTGCTGATTGCATTTGCAGCAGCAGGAGTCTGTCTTGGATATCTGGCTTACACAGGTTGGTATCTCACTGCAGGAGATGTGGCAGCACTTTTACTGGATGTGGCATTGCTGGTATTATTCGGAACAGCCCTTTCCTCCTGCGTCATCTTCCCGCTGTCCACCAGCGGACAGGCCAGTGCTGTAGGAACCATTATCAGTGCCGGTTATGGATTTATATGCGGCGCTTACATGCCAATCTCCAATTTTTCTGAAGGATTGCAGAAGGCACTCTCGCTTCTTCCCGGTACATATGGCACTTCGCTGCTTCGAAATCATGCAATGAGAGGTGTATTTGAAGAAATGAAACAGCTTGGATTCCCGGAAGAAGCAGTGGAATCCATGCGGGACGGCGTAGACTGCAACCTGTATTTCTTCGGAGATAAAGTGGACCTGAGCACCATGTATATGGTACTGATTGCATCCATCGCTGTTTTCATTCTGTTGTATGTGGCTATGAATGTATTTTCTGATAAAAAAGCTGGATGAAGAGGAAATATCCAGATGAGGATGAATAGAAGGAAGGAATTAAGATGAATATTGAACTTGTTCGATTATCTTATGAATATAAGGAATTACTGTTTGATATGCTAACTGAATGGAAGGCCGACATAGAAAAAAATCATACGAATTCATCCCCGTGGATGATATTCAGAAATGATTTTCATGATTTTGATTACTATTTGGAAAACCTGGAAATCAAGGAAGGGGACGAAAGCGGATGGATTCCGGACACAACTCTGTTTTGCCTGGATAAAGACAGAAATATTTTTGTTGGTGCAGTGAATATCCGTCATTATCTGAATGAAGATCTCATGCGTAACGGCGGTCATATAGGAGACGGGATCAGACCCAGCGAAAGACGAAAAGGATATGCCACTGCAATGATTGCTCTGGCTTTGGAGGAGTGCAAAAAACTTGGTATCAACAGAGTATTAATGTGCTGCGACAAGGAAAATATCGGTTCTGCCAAATCGATTATCAGAAATGGCGGGGTATTGGAAAATGAAATTGCAAACGATAATCATATTGCACAGAGATACTGGATTCAGTTATAATACAGTTACTGAATCTATCTGCTTTACAGACCGAATCCAGCACCGGATTTCACAAGCATTCGACTGGAATACAGTGAAAAATGAAGTAAAATTCCTCTGCCATAGAAGCAGTATCAGATAAAATATGACAGGAGAAAACGCTGTATGTATGATTGTTGTTTTACACAGGAAAAAAACTGGTTCCGTTTCAGAGCCGCTGCAATTATTGTAGAGGATGGCTGCGTACTTTTTGCCAGAAATGCCAAAAGCGGATATTATTATTCCATCGGCGGCGGTGTTCACATGGGAGAAAAAGCTGAAGACGCAGTAGTACGCGAGGTATTTGAAGAAACCGGCATTCATTACGAAATTGATCATCTGGCAGTAATCCATGAGAACTTTTTCCGTGACGGAACCTTCAGAGATCCTGATATCGATTGCCATGAAATTGCATTTTATTTTCTGATGAAACCGAGAGGAACAAAAGAACTGAACAGTAATAGCTTTTCTCAGGGTTTAAAAGAAGAAATGCATTGGCTGCCGATCAAAGACCTGGATCAATATGAAGCATATCCGTCATTTATGAAAGACTACCTCACCAGACCGCACAGCGGTGTGGAACACATTATTACGGAAAATAGATAACTCTGCAAGTGATTTTTTGGTTCTACTGGACATAAAAAGAATGTTAGGAAAAGGTAATAGGATTTCAGAAACGTGAAACGGAGGGAAATCCTATTATCCTATGGGCACGGCTTCTTTGCTCAGACATTGAAAAACAAAAAGTGCGAAAGTGCTTGGGGAAGGAGCAAAATATCATATATTTTTATTGGATTCGCACGCAGTAAGGAAGAGAAAATACAGAAATAGTTATAAGAAATTGGTTAAGTTGCTGAATGTGGTATTGAACTATTTGCCATATTTGATAAAGTGTGGTACATTATATATAAAAGTGTATAGAATAGTTTATTCAGTATTGCTGATGGAACTTACTCCCGACAGGGAATTGACACCATTATCACGGCTACGGTCAGCATAATCATAAGATGGAACTTACTCCCGACAGGGAATTGACACCCTTTAATCGCATTATGTATCGCATTGGCGATACGGATGGAACTTACTCCCGACAGGGAATTGACACCATGAAGTTGAAGCTTATCTCTATTTGGATATCCGATGGAACTTACTCCCGACAGGGAATTGACACTCATATCGCCTGACACAACAGATGTATGTGTCTGATGGAACTTACTCCCGACAGGGAATTGACACATAAAATCGTTGTATTCAACTCCGCCTTTTGCGATGGAACTTACTCCCGACAGGGAATTGACACTATCAATTCGAAAACCCTAAACAATGCATCTTCTAGATGGAACTTACTCCCGACAGGGAATTGAAACTATCAAAACTTGCCACTCTTAAATCATCTGTAACGATGGAACTTACTCCCGTCAGGGAATTGCTATCCTCTATAGGATTCAATTTCAGTTTTTTCATTTGGATATATTTCCTGCATGAAACAGCGATATATCCAAATGAAAATGAAATACCGCATAAACTTTTCCCTTGACAATCCAACGTCACTTTGCTATTCTTTAGAAAATAAATTTGATAACACTTTACTATGACAAAGCGGAAGTAACGGTAGTTATGAGCGTACAGAGAGTCCGGAGTGCTGAGAACCGGATCGTCCCCAGATTATCAAATGGACCGTTTAATGTGCAGAGCGGATTCTGATTCAGAAGTGAATTATTAGGATTCAGAAGACAAAGGTCAGGAGTTAAAAAACAGAATCCAGAAGATAAGAGTCAGAGGGCTGCGTATTTGCAATAAAAGTCATTTGTAAAGTGTGGGAAATATGCTGATATTTCCATAAGAGTATGGAGTTGTTCCATAAATCAAGGTGGCACCGCGGGAATATATGAAACTCGTCCTTGACAAACGTAAAGGTTTGTCAGGGACTTTTTTTTACGAAAATGCCATTTACAAAACCGTCGGCTGGCAAATGGAAGGAGAGATCATATGAAGTTAAAACCGGATATGGAAGAGGCAGGAAAACTTGCTGCAGAGGGACAATACAGATGTATTCCCGTCAGCTGTGAATTGTATTCAGACCAGTATACACCCCTTGGGGTTCTCAGGAAGCTGAAAAATGTCAGCAGACATTGCTATATGCTGGAGTCTATAGAGGATAATCAGAAATGGGGCAGATATACATTTCTGGGCTATGACCCGAAGCTGGAGCTGACCTGCATAAATGGAAAGCTGACCATAAAGAATGGTTCTTCTTTTACTGTGGAGACCGGTCATCCGGGAGAATATATCCGTCAGGTGCTGAGGGAGAATAAGAGTCCGAAGCTGCCGGGACTTCCTTCTTTTACCGGCGGACTGGTTGGTTATTTTTCTTATGATTATATGAAATATGCGGAGCCAGCGCTGAGGCTGGATGCGGAGGATAAAGAAGGTTTTAAAGATGTGGATCTGATGCTGTTTGACAAAGTTATTGCATTTGATCATTTTCGGCAGAAGATCATACCGATTGTCAACATACGCTGTGAGGATCTGGAGACGGAATACCATCGGGCGGAACTGGAGCTTCAGACCATGTGCAGATTGCTGGAGGAAGGGCAGATGCAGAAACCGGTTCCGGGAAAACTGAAGTCGGATTTCAGAGCATTATTTGACCGTGAGCATTATTGCAGTATGGTGGAAAAAGCAAAGCATTATATCCATGAGGGTGATATTTTCCAGGTGGTATTGTCCAACCGGCTGGAGGCGGATTTTGAAGGAAGTCTTATGGATACCTATCGGGTGCTTCGTACTGTGAATCCCTCTCCCTATATGTTCTATTTTTCCAGTGATGATATGGAGATTGCCGGTGCTTCACCGGAGACGCTGGTGAAACTGGAAGACCGGACGCTGCATACTTTTCCGCTGGCGGGAACCAGACCCAGAGGTAAGACAAATGAGGAAGATCTGGCGCTGGAGCGGGAGCTTCTGGCAGATGAAAAGGAATTGTCAGAACACAATATGCTGGTGGATCTGGGCCGGAATGATATCGGGAAAATCAGTGAGTTCGGTTCTGTGAAGGTGGAGAAATATATGTCCATTGAGCGGTTTTCCCATGTGATGCACATCGGTTCCACGGTGGCCGGAACCATACGGGAAGATAAGGATGCACTGGATGCGGTGGATGCCATCCTGCCTGCAGGAACCTTATCCGGAGCACCGAAAATCCGTGCATGTGAGATTATCAATGAGCTGGAAGACAACAAGAGAGGTATTTACGGAGGAGCCATCGGATATATCGATTTTGCCGGCAATCTGGATACCTGTATTGCCATTCGAATTGCATATAAAAAGAATGGAAAAGTGTTTGTAAGAAGCGGTGCCGGTATTGTGGCAGACAGTATACCGGAGAAAGAATATGAAGAATGCATCAACAAGGCGAAAGCAGTGGTACATGCATTGGAACTGGCACAGGAGGGGATTCGGTAATGATATTGTTGATTGATAATTATGACAGTTTTTCTTATAACCTGTATCAGCTGGTGGGAAGTATCACTCCTGATATCCGGGTGATTCGAAATGATGAGATGACAGTGGAAGAAATTCGAAATACGAAGCCGGATCGGATTATTTTATCACCGGGACCGGGTTTCCCCAGGGATGCTGGGATCTGCGTGGAGGTCGCCCGGGAGCTGGGAAAAGAAATTCCGATTCTGGGTGTGTGTCTGGGGCATCAGTCCATCTGCGAAGCCTTCGGGGCGACCGTTTCCTATGCAAAACAGCTGATGCACGGCAAACAGTCCATGGTGAAACTGGATACGGAATGTTCGATTTTCCGGGGGATGAAATCCGAAATTCCGGCGGCCCGTTATCATTCACTGGCTGCAGTCCGGGAAACGATGCCGGACTGTCTGAAGATTACAGCGGAAACCGAAGATGGAGAGATCATGGCTGTCATGCACAGAACCTATCCCATTTATGGCGTACAATTCCATCTGGAATCCATTCTGACGCCGGATGGAGCGTACATACTTGAAAATTTTATTGCCCAAACAGAGCTGTCCAGTAAGGAGTGAAAGCCATAATGGCGGTCAGGAGAATACAGGGTACGGAACCGTATTTCAATACATCCTTTGGTTTATAGTATCCATAGCCGTAACTAAACAGGAAGATCGGTTCAATCCATAACAGCATGGGTGCACATGCCCAGAAAGCTGGAATAAACATCAGGGCTGTCGGTGTGGCATTTGTAATTGATGTCAGTGATAAAAGCGGTGCTCCAAACAGAGCAGCAATAGCCGGAGCAGTTGGAATA
>JALETI010000233.1 GCA_022781515.1 Lachnospiraceae bacterium | reverse complement strand
TCGAATGTTGTCTGTAATCCCGTAGTAATGGTTATATCCCACCAAAATTCTGTTCAGTTTCTCTACAATCAATTTTACGTCCCAGTGCCTGATTTCTTTTAGCAGGGCGTGTATTTCTTTGCATTTCTTCCTGAACTTTTTTAATTTTTGTCAACCTCCATTTTTTTCCAGTCAGACCACATATAACATTGCCATGCACACGCTCATAAACTGCGTCGGTTTTTCCGGAGTGAAACGCCAAATGCACCAGCAGTTTACTTTGTCAATCCATCTGCCTCATAAGAAAATTGGGGATGCCATTTCCGCAAGCCAAGATGGAGTGCATTACACCTTCTGACTTTTCAAAAAAGGATTGTAACATAAGTTTGTATGTGCCCAAACGGTCTGTCACTCCAGAAGGAAATCCAGCGCTCTAATAATTTTAATTCCGTCCTGTGTCTGGGTAAGATCACTCTCCAAGGCAATAACAGCCTTTTCGTAACTATCCCGTATTTTACGCAGAGGCGCAAGCTCTCGTTCTCTCGTTTCCGGAGCGTTCATTGATTCTGTAACCTGGATATATTTTTTCTCATCTGCTTTGGTGGCAATAAAGTCAACTTCCTGATTGTCAATTTTGCCGATGGCTACATCATAGCCACGACGCAACAGTTCAAAGTAGATGATATTCTCCAGAATATGTCCGCTGTCACCGTCACGATAACCAAGCAGGTAATTCCTCAGACCAATATCCACAATATAGTATTTGCCCAGCGTGCGCAAATACTCCTTCCCCTTAATATCAAAGCGCTTGATCTCATAGAAGATATAGGCTTCTGTCAGAGCTTCGATATACGCTTGAATGGTCTGTACGGCAGGCTTTGTCTTTCGGGTTCCATTCTCCAAAAGACCCTCATTGACCAGGGTGTTTCCAATGGAAGTTGCGGAAGTGTTGTTGCCAATATTGTCCGACAAAAACAAGATAATTTTTCTCAGCAGCACTGGGTCTGCGATATTACGCTGACCTTTTCTCTTTTCCCGTTCCAGGATGTCATTGATAACGGCAGCAGAATACACACCGTCTAAAGCAGCTGTCACCCGGTCAATTTCCAAACCCACATCTGCCAGCATGGGCATACCGCCAAATCTGACATAGGCGTCAAAAAGTTCTTTTACATCATAAATTTCGCCTTCCTCATCTGTGATCCGCTTTCTGACACCACCTGCAGGCGACTTCCGTTCCGTCAGGGTATAGCCGTGAAAATTCAGAAATTCCTTAAAAGATAATGGAAGCACCTTTATTTCCACATATCGTCCAGATAGGTAAGTAGAAAGCTCAGAAGAAAGTAAATAGGCATTGGAACCCGTAATATATATATCGCAATCGAAGTCTACCCGGAAAGAGTTGACCGCATTTTCCCAGCCTCGCACCTTCTGCACCTCATCAAAAAAGAGGTATGTCCGTTTATCCGGGCAAATACGCGCTTTGATATATTCGTAAAATCCTCTTGCGTCCATATCCGGAATACTCATAGACTCAAAGTTCATCTCGATAATCTGGTCATCATTCACTCCAGTATCCCGCAAATGCTCCGCCATCAGCTTCATCAAACTGGATTTTCCACAGCGTCGGATACCGGTCATGACCTTGATCATTTCTGTATCTTGAAATGCAATAATTCGATTTAGATAGAGATCACGTTTTCGCAGCGTTGTTTTTTGCATAAAAAAGCACCACCTTTCGCTTAGAACCATATCACAAACCTCTCAAAAAATCAAGTTTGTAGAATCAATACTATAAACTTTTATTTTTTAGAAGTTTGTAATATATTGCAAATACTTGTCGATATATGCCTGTCATGTAAAACAACCCGGTTGTTCCGAAC
>JALETI010000088.1 GCA_022781515.1 Lachnospiraceae bacterium | reverse complement strand
TATAAAAATATACAAAATAACAATTTATTATATTAAAAGTATATAAAATATTAGAAATACCATCAAAAATGAGAACAAAAAAGGGCTGTATTCCTACAGCCCCCTGAAAAGCATTATTCCATAATTCTTGGAGCAGCTTTTACTTCCAGTTTTTTCAGGATATCCTGTGGATTTTCAAATTTGGAGAGCATGATCATTGCTGCAATTACATATGGTTTGAAACTTGCTTCTTTGTAAAGCGGGATACGATAACGGTCAAATACGCTTGCATCAACCTCACCGGTCTCACAGCTTACGCCTGTGATATCAGCTGGCAGACAGTGCAGGTAAAGGGCTTTTCCGTCCTTGGTGGTCTTCATAAGCTCTTCTGTGCAAGCCCAGTCTTTGTGCTCAGCGTTCTGAGCAAGAAGCTCTTTCTCCAGTTTATCGATTCCATCGAAGTCGCCCTCTCCATAAAGGTTGGTACGTTTTTCCATTGCAGCAAATGGAGCCCAGCTCTTTGGATAAACGATATCAGCATCTTTGAATGCTTCTTCCATGCTGTTGGTCTTTGTGAAGGAACCACCGGATTTCTCAGCGTTTTTCTTAGCGATTTCCTCAACCTCTGGCATTACGTCATATCCTTCCGGATGAGACAGAACAACGTCCATACCGAAACGTGTCATAAGTCCGATCACACCCTGTGGAACGGAGAGCGGTTTACCATAGGAAGGAGAGTAAGCCCATGTCATAGCAAGCTTTTTGCCTTTCAGGTTCTCAACGCCGCCGAACTCATGGATGATGTGAAGCATATCTGCCATACACTGTGTAGGATGGTCAACGTCGCACTGAAGGTTTACAAGAGTAGGTCTCTGCTCAAGGATACCATCTTTATTTCCCTCTGTTACAGCGTTCATGAATTCCTGCTGATAAGCGTGGCCTTTGCCAATGTACATGTCGTCACGGATACCGATTACATCAGCCATGAAGGAAACCATGTTTGCAGTTTCACGGACAGTCTCACCATGTGCAATCTGGGACTTCTTTTCGTCCAGATCCTGTACCTCAAGTCCAAGAAGGTTGCAGGCAGAAGCGAAGGAGAAACGTGTTCTTGTGGAGTTGTCACGGAATAAGGAGATGCCCAGACCGCTTTCAAATACCTTTGTGGAGATGTTGTTTTCACGCATGTAACGAAGTGCATCTGCAACGGTGAAAACGGCTTCCAGTTCGTCGTCAGATTTTTCCCATGTCAGGAAGAAATCGTTGTTGTACATTTCCTTGAAGTTTAAGCTGTTTAACTTATCAATATAGGTCTGTAATGTTTTCATGGTTTGTAATCCTTTCTCATTTTAATATTGACGCTTTTAGAAATCCGGCGCCGGATTCGGTTTGCGAAGCAAACATTTTTCTGGTGATTATTCAGCATACTGCTGCAATGATATGCTGAATAAAAATAATGTAAAATCATGTCAGAAAAAACTGACGGAGTTTAAATTTCAAAGAGGGGTGAAGCATATGTCAGGCGGGAGAAACTCCCGCACTGAAATATGTTTCGATTTCTAAGAGGAGTACTAAGTCGGTATGATTTTCTGTATAATACAGTATGTTGCTTAGAGAGAATCATACCTTTGGGATCAGCAGCTGTCAGTTCCGGCGAGAGCAGACAGCCGCAGGAAAGTGAAAAGTTTATAACCAAATCATCAAGTGATTCTGATTATTTGCAGTAAACGGTGGGAAGAGCAGCATAAACTGCAGCACATCTTACCAGGTCAATCTTCCATGTCTTTTCATTGGGAGCGTGAGCCTGAGCTTCTGCACCGGGACCAAAACCGATACAGGGAATTCCATTTCTACCCATAATGGATACACCGTTGGTGGAGAATGTCCACTTATCTGTCAGAGGACGAGCTTTTCTCATGGCTTCTGTTTCTGCATTACCGACACGTTCTGTGCCATACAGACCCTTGTATGCTTCTTCCAGTGCGGTTGTTACAGCATGATCCTTCGGAATAACCCATGTGGGGAAGTAGCATTCGATGGGATATACGCAGCCTGTGTAGGAAGCTCTTTCATAGTTGTACATGGATACGGTTACATCATCACCGTATTTCTTAACGCTGGGCAGTGCACGGATTTCATCCAGACAGCTTTCCCATGTTTCACCGGCTGTCATACGACGGTCCAGAGAAATTGCACAGGAGTCAGCTACTGCACAACGGCTGGGAGAAGTATAGAAGATCTGAGAAGTAGTAACGGTACCGCGGCCCAGGAAATTTGCTTCTTCATATTCAGGGTTGTATTTGGGATCCAGCATTTTTACAAGACCCTTGATTTCGGTTGCATCGTTTGCATCATTTTCATTTAATGCACGGATGTCCTGAAGAATATCAGCCATCTTGTAAATTGCATTGTCACCACGTTCCGGAGCGGAACCATGACAGGAAACACCCTTTACATCCACGCGGATTTCCATACGTCCGCGCTGTCCTCTGTAGATACCGCCGTCTGTAGGTTCTGTGGATACTACAAATTCAGGACGGATCTTGTCTTCGTTGATGATGTACTGCCAGCAGAGACCGTCACAGTCTTCTTCCTGAACGGTTCCTACTACCAGAGCAGTGTACTTGTCGCTTAACAGGCCCAGATCTTTCATGATCTTTGCGCCGTATACAGCGGATACGATACCACCGCACTGATCAGATACACCACGGCCGCCGATTTCTTCTTCTGTTTCGTAGCCTTCGTAGGGATCGAATTTCCAGTTATCAATGTTTCCGATACCTACTGTATCAATATGTGCGTCAAATGCGATCAGCTTTTCGCCGGTTCCCATGTAACCCAGAACATTGCCCATGGGATCGATTTCAACTTTATTGAATCCCAGTTTCTTCATTTCTTCTGCAATGCGGTCAATGTGTGCTTTTTCATCACAGCTTTCACCGGGGTTTTTAACGATTTCACGTAAGAATTTTGTCATGTCTGCCTGATATGCTTCAGCAGCTTCTCTGATTTTGTTGTAATCCATTATCATGTTCCTCCTTCATTATAATAGTAAATTGTTTAATAAATGGTTCGATAAGATGAAAAGTATTAGTTTGATTAATCAATCAACCACGGGTAAAAAATATATCTGCCGGAAGAATTCCGTGCAGTTGATGGAAAGATTACTCGTCGAGATAATCTCTTCCGCCCCATACAATTTCCTTGTAACGGTCGGGATCGGTATCACCCTCGGTGGAGAAGAGAAGTACCTGTGAGTTTTCATCCAGTTTCAGAGCTTCCTTCAGGTCTGCATATGCAGGGTTGGTCATGATTTCAACCAGTACACCGAAAGGAACAGCACCGGATTCACCGCTTGTTACCTGCGGATCGCCTTTGATGGGAGCAGCCAGCATACGCATTGCCTTTGCAGATACCCAGTCGGGAGCAGCTACGAATACGGATACATGATTCTTCAGGATATCCCAGGATGTGGTATTGGGTTCGCCGCATGCAAGACCTGCCATGATGGTAGGCATATCACCTTCCACATTGTACTCTGCACCGTCACCGGCTACAGCACCCTTGTATAAACATGCTGCTGTGTCTGCCTCTACCACGCATACAATGGGAGGGTTGTCC
This sequence comes from Lachnospiraceae bacterium, assembly GCA_022781515.1. Lineage (GTDB taxonomy): Bacteria > Bacillota > Clostridia > Lachnospirales > Lachnospiraceae > TWA4. The sequence continues at coordinate 7,851 of JALETI010000088.1, read as the reverse complement.
GGATACTGATTTGCGAAGAAGCCCTGTACACCGCCTGCCAGTGAACCAACACCTGCCTGTACAAATACGTGAGTGGGACGTTCAATACCAAGTTCGTGAAGCTGTTCGTTGGCTTCCGCAGCCATGCTTCCGTAACCCTGCATGATCCATGAAGGAATTTCTTCGTAACCCTTCCAAGCTGTATCCTGTACAACTACACCGTTGGGAACCTTCTCTGCAGCAGCAGCAGCCATACGAACGCATTCATCGTAGTTTACTTCTTCGATGGTTGCTGTGGCATTCTCTGCCAGAATGTGATTCAGTCTGTTCTGTGTGGAACCCTTGGGCATGAATACAACTGCCTTCTGTTTCAGGCGGTTGGCTGCCCATGCAACACCGCGTCCGTGATTGCCGTCTGTAGCAGTGAAGAAAGTAGCCTGTCCGAACTCTTCGCGAAGCTTATCAGAGGTCAGTGTTTCAAAATCCAGCTCTGAAATGTCACGTCCTGTCTGCTTTGCAATGTACTTTGCCATTGCGAAAGAACCGCCGAGAACCTTGAAAGCATTCAGACCGAAGCGGTAGGACTCATCCTTTACACATACATCTTTCAGTCCGATCATTTCAGCCATGTTGGTAAGATGTGCAAGAGGTGTCCGTTCGTATCCGGGGATTGTTTTGTGGAATGCGCGGGCTTTTTCCACTTCAGACAATGCCATAACGCTGAGATTTGCATCATCAGTTGCAGGCATTGTGTTTTTTACCCATTTGATCTGTTTCATGTTAAATCTCCTCCTATTGTTGATCTGCTTTAATGTAGTTGTAGAGGGTATATTTGGAAATTCCGAAATATTGGGAAACCTTATCACCAGCTCTGGTAATAAGGAAAGCACCGGAGCTGTTCAGAAACTGAATGGCTTCGATCTTTTCCTCCTTCGTCATGAGCGATACCGGTTTGCCGATGATGGAAACCGACTGTAAAATCAGCTCATCCAGAATATCTTCCACATTGGTCTGGATCCGGGTAGGTTCCTGATGATAGGAAGGATTGACCGATGAATCGGTGTTCTCGGTAATCAGTGCGCGGATGGCATCCTGAAAGTACAGGAATCGGGTAATATCATAATTAATACCCAGAATGTACTGTACCGGTCCGTCTTCCGATTCTCTGACAAATACGGTGGAAGACTTCAGCGTCTTTCCTCCATCTGTCCTGGTCAGGTATCCAAGCTGGTCATGGACTTTGGCAGGATCCTTTTTCAATGTTTCAATGACAATCTGTGAAGGCCCGTCGCCAATCTGACGGTTTGTAATATGTCCATTCTCAATATAGATAATGGATTTGCCGATGCTCTTCCTGGTCAGGTCATGGATTACGACTTCACAGTCGGATCCGAACTGAACGGAAAGGGCTTTGGCGATCTGTTTCAGAAAAGTGAGAGTCATCTTGTTTCACTCCTTTTGCTTGCCTCTTGTCCACCATAATACCAGAAAAAATAATCTTGTCAATAGGGTTTTACAAAAAAAATAATTTATTTAAAAAAATTTTTTGTCGATTAGGTATTGCCAAAAATACAAAAGTGTGATAGCATGGTTTTAGATCGAATAATCAAAATAATAAATACTAAATAAGCTACAGTTTATCAGGTTTTTTGACGCAACTTTTTCGTAACATTTATATTATGGGTTAAAATATCAATATGGTTGAAAATGGTTGAAAACGAAAATCCTGATATTTTTTCTGGCTTTCAATTTGATTGAGTAATCAAACTAAAACTGAAAATGAATCACATGAATTAACATGATATGAAAAACGGATCCTGAGGACAGTGATACCGCAGAAAAAGAAAGGAGTATTCATATGATTTTAATTGGAAAAGGAACAGTTGTTACACGAGACGATGCCAATCCGCTGATTCCGGACGGAGGCGTACTTCTGGATGGTACTTCCATATTAAAGGTGGGAGATTATGAAACCCTGAAAAAGGAATATCCGGATGCAGAAATCGTGGATGCCCATGGACAGATCATCATGCCGGCACTGATCAACACCCATGAACATATTTACAGTGCTCTGGCAAGGGGGCTTTCTATTAATGGATATGATCCGAAGGGATTCCTGGATATTCTGAACGGACTCTGGTGGAACATTGACCGTCATCTGACCCTGGATCAGACTTATCACAGTGCCATTGCTACCTATATTGACTGCATCAAGAATGGTGTGACCACAGTATTTGATCACCATGCAAGCTTTGGCTCCATCGAAGGCAGTCTGTTCCGCATTGCAGAAGCTGCAGAAAAGCTGGGAGTACGTACCTGCTTATGTTATGAAGTATCTGACCGCGACGGTAAGGAAAAAGCAAAGGCTTCTGTAAAAGAAAATGCAGATTTTATCCAGTATACACTGAAAAAAGACAGTGACATGCTGAAAGCCATGATGGGTATGCATGCACAGTTCACCATTTCAGATGATACCTTTGAATTGTGCAGAGAGAATATGCCGGAAGGCGTAGGAGCTCATATTCACGTGGCAGAGGGTATTGAAGATCTCCATGACTGTCTGTGGAATTATGGTAAGCGTATTGTAAACCGTCTGATGGATCATGATCTGCTGGGTCCCAATACATTAACCGCACATTGTATTTATGTAAATGAACAGGAAATGGATCTTCTGAAGGAAACCGATACCATGGTTGTTCATAATCCGGAATCCAATATGGGCAATGCCTGCGGATGTCCTCCCACCATGCGGATTTTCCAGAAAGGAATCCTCACCGGTCTCGGTACAGATGGCTATACCCATGATATGTTTGAATCTTATAAAGTAGCGAATGTGCTGCATAAACATTCTCTTTGTGATGCCAATGCAGCATGGGGCGAAGTACCGGAAATGTTATTTAAAGGAAATGCAGCCATTGCAAACCGTTATTTCAAGGCACCCCTTGGCGTACTGCGTGAGGGTGCGGCAGCGGATGTGGTGATTGTAAAATACGATCCTCTGACTCCCATGACAAAGGATAATATCAACAGCCATATGCTGTTCGGCATCAATGGTGCCATGGTTCAGACCACTATCTGCAATGGTAAGGTACTGATGAAGGATCGTGAACTGCTTGTGATTGATGAAGCAAAGGCCATGGCAGACAGCCGTCAGGCAGCCATGGATCTGGCAAAGAGTATTAACGGATAAATCCGTAGGTATCAAGGGGTCAAAGGCTTTTGCCCCCAACATCATAAAATGTATTACATATAAAAAAGGAGATTGATTATGGGAGATAGAATGACACCGATTCCCTTTGGGAATTTAATGAACTGGGTACTGACAGAACAGAAGAACAGAAAAACCGTATTTGGCGTACGGAAGACCTATCAGGCGGATCCCGGCCATTATCTGCATATTTTCGGCGAAAAGATCGAAACACCTTTTGGTCCTGCAGCAGGTCCCAATACACAGCTGGCACAGAATATCATTGCTGCCTATCTGTCCGGAAGCCGTTTCTTCGAACTGAAAACCGTACAGATCCTGGACGGAGAAGATCTGCCGGTGAGCAAACCCTGTATTCTGGCAGATGATGAGTGCTACAACTGTGAATGGTCCACCGAATTATATGTGCCCCAGGCGTATGCGGAATATGTGAAGGCATGGGTGGCTCTGAAGGCACTGTCCAGGGAATGGAACCTGGGCGCAGCAGATGGATTTGTATTCAACATCAGCGTGGGATATGATCTGGCCGGTATTCAGTCACCGAAGATTGATACATACTTAAATGACATGATAGAGGCAAAGAATCATCCTGTTTTCAAAGAATGCATCCAGTGGCTGAAGGATCATAAGGATCAGTTTACAAATCTGACCATGGAAGATATTGAAAACATTCCTTCCGATATCTGCAAATCCGCAACCGTTTCCACTCTCCATGGCTGCCCGCCCCAGGAAATTGAAAGCATTGCTTCTTACTTATTAAAAGAGAAGAAGTTAAATACTTTTGTAAAATGTAATCCGACTCTTCTTGGTTATGAAAAAGCCCGTTCCATCATGGACAGCATGGGATATGATTATGTGGCATTTGGAGATTTCCATTTTAAGGATGATCTTCAGTTTGAAGATGCAGTTCCCATGCTTGGCCGTTTAAAGGCACTGGCAGAAGGACTGAATCTGGAATTCGGTGTGAAGATTACCAATACCTTCCCGGTGGATGTTACAAGAAATGAACTTCCCAGTGAAGAAATGTATATGTCCGGCAAGTCATTGTGTGCACTTTCCCTGAATACAGCATACATTCTCAGTGAAGCATTCAAGGGTACTCTGCGTATCTCCTATTCCGGCGGTGCAGAATATTTCAATATTGATAAGATTTATAATCTGGGTATCTGGCCCATCACAGTGGCTACCACATTGCTGAAACCCGGCGGATACAACAGAAATGTACAGATTGCAGAAAAACTGGCTGCTCTTCCTTACGGCACATTCACAGGAGTGGATGTGGATGGACTGGCAGCCCTGATTAAAGAAATCATGCAGGATCCTCATCATGTGAAGCCCATCAAACCTCTGCCGACACGCAAGATGAACCGCAAGGTTCCGCTGATCGACTGCTTTACAGCTCCCTGCTCCGAAGGATGTCCCATTCATCAGGATATTCCCACTTATATCAAGCTGCTTTCTGAAGGAAGAAGCGAAGAGGCGCTGGAAGTAATTCTGGACAAGAATCCCCTGCCGTTTATGACAGGTACTCTTTGCAATCACGTATGTATGACTAAGTGCAGCAGAAACTTCTATGAAGAACCCGTTGCCATCCGCAAAGCAAAACTGCAGGCGGCAAATGAAGGATACGAAGCTGTTCTGGCAAAGATTCATCCTCCGGTTTCCAATGGAAAGAAAGCTGCCATTATCGGTGCAGGTCCTGCGGGTATTGCAGCAGCAGCATTCCTGGCAAAGGGCGGCATGAAGGTGACTGTATTTGACAAGGATAAGAATCCCGGCGGTACTGTCCGCAACATTATTCCCGGTTTCCGTATTGATGACCAGGCCATCCAGAAGGATGTGGCTCTGGCAAAGGCATACGGTGCAGAATTTGTAACCGGAAAGGAAATTACCGATCTGAATGTGCTGAAGCAGGAAGGTTATGAAGTGATTCTGCTGGCCATCGGTGCACATAAAGCAATGGAACTGGGCATCGACACCGAACGGGAACTGAATGCAGGTCATTTCCTCCGCAGTGCAAAGGCAGATCCTGCCTGCGTAAAACTTGGTAAACATGTGGTTGTAATCGGTGCAGGTAATACTGCAATGGATGCAGCCCGTATGGCAAAACGCATCGAAGGTGTGGAAGATGTTACCGTTGTATACAGAAGAACCAAGCGTTATATGCCGGCTGATGAAGAGGAATTAAAGGAAGCAATGGAAGATGGCGTAATCTTCCGTGAACTGCTGGCACCGAAGAAGCAGAAAGATGGAATTCTGGTCTGCAATAAGGTTGTCCTTGGGGAAATGGATGAAAGCGGAAGACAGAAACCTGTTGTTACCGATGAAGAAGTTGAGGTTCTGGCTGACACCGTAATTGCATCCTTAGGCGAAGGAATTGACAGCAGTGTATATGAAAAATTCGGCATCGAACTGGGTGCAAAGGGTACACCGGTTCTGAATCCGGAAACCATGGAAACCACAACAGCCGGTGTTTATGCCATCGGTGACGGTGCTGTAAAGGCTTCTACTATTGTAAATGCCATCCGCGATGCACAGAAAGCAGCTTATGCAATTCTGGGTCAGGAACAGAAAGCAGCCATCGTTGTGGATACCGATGTGAATGCAGCTGCAGATAAGAAGGGTATCCTGGTTCACTCCGCCGATGCGGCAGGTGAAGGACAGAGATGTCTGGAATGCCATAAGATCTGTGAAAACTGTGTGGATGTATGTCCCAACCGTGCGAATGTGACCATTCAGGTACCCGGCAAGGCCATGCCCGCCATCGTTCATGTGGATTACATGTGCAACGAATGCGGCAACTGTAAGAGCTTCTGCCCTTACAGCAGTGCACCGTATCAGGATAAATTCACCTTATTTGCCAATGAAGCAGATTTCGAAAACAGCAAAAACAACGGATATGTGGTTCTGAACCGTGAAACCATGGAAGTAAAGGTTCGTCTCTTTGGTCAAGTAACCGATTATCAGCTGAAAGACAGTTCCTGTACACTGGTACCGGGTCTGAAGGATATCATCCTGACCATTGATCAGGACTACAGCTACTTATACTTATAAAAAAGGGATACAGGAATACCGGTCATGTGCTTCATGTCTGCATGAAGTGCATGGCCGGGAATCCGGGAAAAAGTGAAAATGAATAAAAAATATCTGATTAAAAATGGTACTGTCGTATCTGCCGCTGAGAGCAGAAAGGCGGATATTCTGGTTGCAGGCGAGAAAATAGAAGCAGTTGGTGTCCATCTGGAATGTGAAGATGCGCAGGTGATCGATGCGGAAGGAAAATATATTTTCCCGGGCTTTATTGATACGCATACCCATTTTGATCTGGATGCGGGAGATTTCCATACGGCAGATGATTTTTATACCGGAACCAAAGCAGCTGCCTGCGGCGGAACCACCACGATTCTGGATTTTACCACCCAGGAAAAGGGACAGAGTCTGAAAGAAGCATTAAATGTGTGGAACCGCATGGCCGATGGAAGCAGTTCCTGCGACTACGGATTTCATATGTCCATTACGGACTGGAATGATTCCGTGAAAGAAGAACTGAAGGATATGTCTTTACTGGGAGTGCCCTCTTACAAACTGTATATGGCCTATGACAATCTGAAGGTCAATGATCGGGAATTATATGAAATTCTGTCAGCTGTGGAAAACGAACAGGGAATCATTGGTGTCCACTGTGAAAATGGAGAAATCATCAAGGCAATTACGGCGGAGTTAAAGGCAGAATGTGAAAACAGTGTGGCTCTTCATCCGAAGAGCCGGCCGGCGGAAGCAGAGGCAGAAGCCATTCACCGGCTTCTGGTTCTGGCAAAACTGGCGGGAACACCGGTCAATATTGTTCATCTGAGTTCTTCTTTGGGCTTACAGGAGATTCGAAGGGCAAGAGCAGAGGGACAGAAGGTTTTTGCAGAAACCTGTCCCCAGTATCTGCTGCTGGAAGATTCTGTATATGATCGTCCCGGATTCGAAGGTGCAGCCTATGTCTGCTCCCCGCCGATCCGTAAGGCAGAAGATAGGGAAGCTCTCTGGGAAGCCATTGCAGCCGGAGAAATCGACATGATCGGAACCGATCACTGCAGTTTCCATATGGAAACACAGAAAATCAGAGGGAAGGACGATTTTACCAGAATACCCGGGGGAATGCCCGGTGTGGAACACCGGCCGGTTCTTTTTTACACAGCAGGTGTAAAGAATCGGAAAATCCCGGTGGAAATGATGTGTAATCTGCTTTCCGAACGACCTGCCAAACTCTTTGGCATGTATCCGCAGAAAGGCGTGATCAAAGAAGGCAGTGATGCGGATCTGGTGATCTGGGATCCGGATAAAAAATGGACAATTACCGCAGAGAATCAGATCCAGAACGTGGATCATACACCCTATGAGGGAATGAAAGTATGCGGCATGCCGGAGAAGGTATTTTTAAGAGGCTGTCTGACTGCTGAAAACGGCGAAATGGTCAGAGAGCTTGGCGGCCGCTATGTATATCGGGGAAAAAGACAGTTATAACATGATACCAGGGGCAAAAGGTCATGCTGTTCATGCTTGCATGAAAAAGCATGACTTTGGGACCCGCAAAACATGAGAAAGTAGCCATTTTTCCTGGAAAAATGAGCGGATTTCGAATGTTTTTAGGATTTCGTGAGCGTGAAATGCGGAGAAAT
>JALETI010000077.1 GCA_022781515.1 Lachnospiraceae bacterium | reverse complement strand
TATGCTTTCAATCCCTCTGTTTCGTAAATGGTATTCTCCTCTTCCAGGTCAAACAATGCTCTGGAAGAAATACCCACCACCAGCTTATCATCCAGTTTTAATGCCATCTCCAATCCCCCTTTTCCTGTCTGTACGAACCCGCTTATTCATCCATTCTAGCGGAAGAAGGCATAAAAATACAGGGACTTTTCGAAAAACTTTCTGTGAAAATCTCATAATTCTCAAAAAAAACTGACATCCGGGAACTTCACATTCTGTGAAATCCTGACGTCAGTTTTTTACGCTGAACTTATGATACACTTATTATGCTAAATCTTAATCTATGCTGATTATATTCTGTTTCATTTTAATCTTTGCTGATCCTATTCCGCCGTAATCTCAATCTGATTTCCTTCCGGATCCAGAATACAGCTTTTATAATATCCGTCACCGGTTCACACAGATATTTTCCCTCAGATCAGAATCCCTTCCAGATGGTCCAGCTCATGCTGACAGATCTGTGCCTCCCATCCGCTGAGTTTCAGACGTTTCTTCTTCCATTTCATATCGTAATATTCCACTTCGATATGTTCATACCGGGTTGTCTTCCTTACACCGGCAAGAGACAGACAGCCCTCCTCCGTCTCATAGGGTGTAACCTTTTTCAGCAAAACCGGATTAAACATCACAAGGTCTGTCAGCCCCCGGTTTACAATAATCACTCGTTTTCTGATGCCGATCATATTGGCTGCCATACCCACACAGCCGGCACGGTTGGCCTGCAGGGTGTCCTGAAGATCTCTTCCAACCTGCAGATCATCTCTGGTGGCCGGTTCTGATTTCTGCCCCAGAAAGAAAATGTCTTTCATGATTGGTTTTACCATATGTGGTTCCTCCTTAGTGAATGATAACATTCAGAATCTAAATAGCTTTTTACTCTTCAATCCGTTCGATTTTGAATATGTTTAATGTATCCACATCCGGGCAGGAAAATACTGCGGTTCCTTTTTTCTGATTCGGTATTTCTCCGCCATATCGTAAAATATCCACATAGGGAAATGCAACGTGCATGGCCATGGGGCAAAGCTGCCCTCTTTCTGTATCGAAATCATAGGTATCACCAGGTTTGTGACCTCTGTGGCATCCCTTTGTTCCTTTTTGATCAATTAATGTAATTCTGATTTTCGGCCGCTTCAATTTTTAATTACCTCCAGACATGTTTCAATGGGAATTCCCTTGTATTTATCTGCATTATCCAGATTCATCTGAATCATATCCCTGACCACCTGCATTGCCTGTTTTGTGGATTCGCACAGATTTTTTCCATCCATAATCTTCCCCATCAATACTGCCGAAAAGATATCTCCGGTTCCCGGAAATCTTACCGGTATCTCCTCAAAATCAATCCGGAAATAGGATTTCTCCTTATGGTCATAACCAACTACACTTTTGGAATCGGAGCCTTTCACTTTCGCACTGGTGATCACAACGGACTTCGCACCATATTCTCTCAGGGAATCGATGATCGTATGAAGCTCCTCTTCTGACACGCCATCCTCCTGATAAACTGCATTAGTAAGATATGCTGCCTCCGTATAATTCGGTACAATATAATCTGCAACGGAGATCAGCTCTCTCATAAGTGCAACAGTACCCTCTGTAATGCCATTATAAAGTTTCCCATCATCTCCCATGATGGGATCGGTAAATATAAGAGTACCCTGACCGGATTTTTCTTTGCAGAACTTCGTAACAACTTCCGTCTGCTCCTTTGATACAATGAAACCGGTGGATACTGCATCAAAATGGAAACCCAGCTGTTCCCATACATTTAATGTATTCTTCATATATTCTGTGGTATCAAGAATATCAAATTTACCGTAATCAAGGGTGTTGGAAACAATTGCGGTGGGCAGATTATAGGTTTCATATTTCATATGGGACAGTACCGGAATCATAGCAGATAATGCCACTTTTCCGTACCCTGCCAGATCATTGATCAATAATAACTTTTTACTCATGAAATCACCTCTGTTTTTTATTGAATAGTATTTGCTGCTGTCCGGTACTAATCATAATCGCATCCGGTCAATCCGTCAATAACCTGTGCGGTCTCTCAACCTCAAACCGAAAACCGGCATAAAAAAATCCAGTCACAACTGCTGGTCTTAATGAGAGCGGCGGTTATGACCGGATTCGTTAGTTCCATTCAAAATTCGTTTTCCCGGCACCAAGTTCGAAGTGATATTTAACAATACCCAGATCCATTTTTGCATACAAACCTGCTCTGGCTCTGGCAGATACTTTTCCGTCAGCATAAGAAAGAGAGAATTTCTGTTGATTTATTGCTGTGGGAGCAAGAAGTGCCGCTTCAACTCCTTTTTTAAACCATTCAGGAGAATCAGGAGTTATATTACTTACAGCTTCCATCGATTTTGATTTGTGTGCCGTTCCCTGAGTTTTTCCATATCCAAGTGCAATTACAACTGTAAGTTTTTCACCTTTGTTTACAGTAAATGCACTGAGAATTTTCTTGTAAGTCAATGCAACCCAGCAGGTATTCAGTCCAAGCTGCTGTGCTTTTAAAACCAGTCTTTCACCATAATATCCGCAAAGCTCATCCAGCATA
>JALETI010000046.1 GCA_022781515.1 Lachnospiraceae bacterium | reverse complement strand
GCATATTGCGATGCACAGTTTTAGTGAGGGATTGAATTCCCCTGTTTCAATCAGACCAATGGTCTGTCTTGTTACGCCGCACCTTTTTGCAAGCTCTGTCTGCGACATATCCAGTTCTATCCTTTTGAATTTCATTTTCAGGTTTCGCAGCGGCTCTCCTCCCTACAATGCAAATTATATATTGCATTTATTTTATATTTTTTACATATAGTTTTTATATTTAACTTTTGCAACGTAAAATAAAACAGCGGCAGCATCCGGATTTCCCCGGATACTGCCGCACTTTCGTTTAACAATCATTCTGATTATTTATGAAATTTTCATAGCACTCTCCTGATTTCTATTGGCATGTATTCTTGATATTATGCCAATATATTAGTCAAATGCCGTGTTTTCTTTGTGAATTGAAAATGTTTTTTTTCTGAACACTTCCCGTATAATTCATATCAACGCTTTCTCATTCTTCTTCATCCGGAGCCTGTCCGTCATGTGCCATCCACTTACATTCCGTCAATTCCATATTGGTGAACGTAGCCTTAAAGGATGAATTTTCCGGACTGCAGGCATAAATACCAAACCGGATTTCATCATTTGCTTTCCAAACATGACAGATTCTCATCTGCTTATACCGGATTCCATCTTCGGAACATTCAATACAATAATCATCTTCCCGTCTGCTGAAACGATACCACATGGATTTGATGCCCGCATCGATTTCCGTTGTTGCCCAATCAGAATATCCATGATTGGTCACTACACTTCCCAAATGCTGAAATACTTCATTTTCATACTCAATGGATCCCTTTATCCAGTTCTCACTGTCAAGATACATGACAATACCGCACTGATCAAAACGCACCTTACTCTCAAATTCTGTTTTTACGGTAAAAGAAAAGAATCTCTCAGCAGTCCTCATCTGAAGCACAGGAGCGTTATCATTCCGGAAATGATAATACGTACGCTGCCACAGATCAGTATGGGGATTTGTAATGATTTCTATTCTGTCCTCTGAGATAGAATACTCCTTCGGTTCTCTTGTCCATTTCCATTGTTCTTTACTGATTTTCATAAGGAATTCCTTTCAATATTGATTTCGTGAATCATTCAGGCTAAATATATTTTCTGACTGCATTTTCCTGAAAACGGAATAGTCAGGACGACATCTCACAGGTTGCTGCCCCTTCAAAAACAGACAGACAGGGATTTTATTCTACCGTAATTACCACACTCCCTTTGGATATGGCATAATCCATGGCTTGAGGGAAGTAATGTGATTGCCATTGTTTCTGGTGGCGATCACGCCAACCAGACAATCCTTCTCCTGGTCAAATGCACCATAACATCGAATTTCCGCAATATAATTCTCATCATTCATCAGGTTTCGGAAAGTCCCAATACCTTCCTGCCTGTCCGTTTGTTATTCTATATACTACAGAAAATGCTTTTTTACAGATAGCAGAAGTTTTCAGTTATATGTATCGTTTTTCAAGATGTTTTACGAAAGAAGGTCTACTCAATCCATTCCAGAAACTTTTCCTCCGATACTCCCATTTCCACTGCTGCTTCACTGACAGATAGCAGACCTTTCTGAACAAGTGAACAGAGCAGCTGTTTTGCTTTCTCTTCTGCCTGCTCTGCTTTTGCCTCTGCCTGCTCTGCCTTTGCCTCTGCCTGCTCTGCCTTTGCATTTAATTCTTCACGTAACGCATCGATCACTTCCTGCATCTCTTCTCGAATTTCTTCCTGCTTTTCCTGCATATCCATTTCGTAATCATATTCTCCAATCAGCATATTGATTACCTCCCTGCTTTTCCGCTCCAGATATTCCGACAGGATTCCTTCTCTGATGCATTCTTTCACTGCATTTGTCAGCTTCTGCTCATCATTTCCGTAGGCACGGACATGTTCCACAAACTCACTGTATTCCTTTAATACCGGACATTTCTCCAGTATCGGATGACCTGCTTTTTGATTAATGTTGATCATCCTTACTTCTAACTCCAGGGCATAGGTTCCGGAATCATTTTTCTCCTGATAGGCATCGGACAGTTTCAGCAGTGTCTCTTTTTCCTGCTCTGCTCTTCCATTATAAAAAATAATGAAGTATGGTGTAGGAATCTGTGCCGCATTCGTCCTGAATCTTTTCCTGACCGGAACCAGCTGCTCATATTCCCTGGCCACATATAAAAGGCATCGCAGTGGCATATTTCTGTTCAGTGTACTCTGATGCTCACCCAGGATAATCTTTTTTGACTCAACGGTAAATGCAATGTCGTTGGCAAAGGGCATATACAGTACATTCTCAAGGCGCACGCCTTTCAATGCATGGATGTCCGTCAGTACATCATCATACAGAGCATTGTACAGACTCAGCAGATTCTCTCCTGCTCTTTTATCCGTGTAAAACAGATCAACAAACACAGAATCCTTGTAATTCCGTCTCTCTGCAGGTGAAAAGCTTCCTTTCTGCTGAGAGAATACATCTGTACAGGGTGCTGTTGCTTCAGAATTGTACCCATCCGTCAGATTATCTGATATGTTATAATTGTCATTGTTTTTGTTCTCTGGTACTTTTTTCAAATACGATCTTCCTCCTTATTGTATCAAATACTGCTTTTCTTTTCAATTTGTGTAATATAACATATCAGATAAGCTTCAGTTATACAATAAAAATTCTATAAATTTTTTATAAAATAATTCTAACCTGACACATGTTCTGTGCATTAGCAGATAGTTTTCCAGCCAGATGGAAATAACTGAATACCAAGCTGCAATCCGGAAAATGAAAAAAGCGGATAACGCAGCCATACCGACTACATTATCCGCATTGAATAGTTACGATGTTTGTATTATTTCATATGATGTTATCGTATCCTGTCCTTAGTCTTCTACCATCATCATTACAGATGTTGATTTAACAATGATGCTTGCTTCCTTGCCTGCTGCAAGTTCCAGATCAGCAATTGCGTTCATGGAAATAGTAGAGGAAATTACAACGCCATCCACATCTACTTTTACGATGCCGTTTACTGCTCCGTTTTCAACTTCAACAACAGTACCTTTCCAGATGTTTCTTGCACTGATACGACCGATTTCGCCGACACCAACCATTGCTTCTGTAGCCTTAATAATTGCAATTGCTTCTTTTCCTTCTGCCAGGCCAAGTTCTTTAATTGCGTTCATGGAAATAGTAGAAGATACGGTATGATTACCAAATGCCATCTTTACGATGCCATTTACTGCTCCCTCCTGGATTGATGTAACGGTTCCTCTGATCTGATTTCTTGCGCTTAACTTTGTTTTTTCTTTCAACGACTCGTATGATATAACAATCCGATCATAATTGCAAATAATTTATTATATGGTTTTCCATAGGTAATTACCTATAATGAATTACTTATGGATAATTATCTGGGAAAAACTATTCCACATTCCAGTCAAAGTGCTTTACCAATTCCCAAAAATGCGTTCCTTCCTCACTGAGAATACTGCTGCGATGTCTGAACATGATCAACCGGCGTCTCAGATCCAGATCGGAAACCGTCAATTCCTTCATCTCTCCCCGATTTATGTGAGGTCTGGCAATTCGTTCAGGCAATACGGCAATTCCTATTTCAGCTTTCACTGCTTCAATTAGCGCATCCGATGTATAACTTTCCCAGACAGGATGAACGATCAGGTTCCTGGAGCTCATGACTGCATCAAACAAATTTCGCACACCACTCCCCTTTTCCCGAAGCAGCAGCTTCTCTTCCGTCAGACCTTTTGCTGTCACATTTTCTTTTTGGAGCAGATGATGTCCCACAGGTACCACCACAATATTCCGATCCTCAAAAAATGGCTCTGTAATATAAGCATCCATCTGTGGAAATTCTTCTACCAAAGCAAAATCCAGTTCGCTCCGATCAATTTTTTCACGGATTGTTTTGGAATTGTTTATAAATATCTCAACACAAATGTCAGGATATAATTCACCAAACTTTTTAATGATCTGCTGAATCATGGTTACCCCAACTGTAACATTTGCCCCGATTCTGAGAGGGGAATGATAATGTTCTTCTGCTAATTTCTATCTATTAGAAAACCTTTTTCGTTAATCCTGTTCTGAATGGCAGCATAGGGGGCAAAAACAATTATTTCCAATTCAGAATTTTGTTGCAAATGCTATTGAAATCCATTCAATACTGTTGTATTCTTATTTTATCGAGGTAATCATATTATCTAATCGTAATTGTTCTAAGGAGGTATCATATGTTAGATCAGAAAACCATTGACATTATTAAAGCAACTGTACCTGCCCTTCGGGAACACGGTGTTACAATTACCACACGTTTTTACGAAAGAATGTTTGAAAAGAACCCTGAAGTGGCACCTTTGTTCAATATGGCTCGTCAGAGAAATGGAGAACAGCCGAAAGCCCTTGCTATGGCTGTACTGGGAGCGGCAGAGAATATCGAAAATCTGGGAGCTATCATGCCCTTAGTTAAGAAGATTGGTGCCCGACATGTGGCTGCAGGAGTAAAACCTGAACATTATCCAATTGTAGGAGCTAATTTACTGGCAGCAATCAAAGAAGTACTCGGCGACGCTGCAACAGATGAAATTATCTCTGCGTGGGAAAAAACATATGGTGTATTAGCAGAAATCTTTATTGAAGAAGAACGGAAACTTTACGCACAACAATAAAGAACAAACAGAAAAGAACATAGCCTTTTGCAAACATAGGAAATAAATCAAAGAAAACAGGAATGGAAGTTTTATATTTCGCTGCCATTCCTGTCTTTTTTATCTCAGCACGATCCGCATACAGTTCCAATTCCAACACTGCCTAATGAATGGATTTCGCGTAATTGTATCCTTCTTCAAAAGCAGACCGGTCATTTGTCTGTGCTGTATCATCGAACTCTGCTTTCAGTGTTCCTTCTTCCACAGTGAAACGATCATACAATTTGTAATTCTCAGAATAGGAATCTCCGGAGAATTCAACCAATAATGCATATCCCGTTACATCTTCTTTGTTATAGGTACGGCCCAAACTGTCCCTGTAGGATGCATATGCACTTTTTACCAGATTATTCGGATCTTCCTCCATGTATTTTGCCATACCTTTTAAAAACTGGCTGTTTTCAGAAGATACCTTTGATGTCCAGTTCATGCTGATATCAGCAGTAATCGTCATATTCCCATCGGATTCTGCTCCGTCGGTTAAAGTGATCGTCGGATTCTTCATTTCTGCAATCCCGGAATATTTTTCAAAAATTGTTTTGTAAATGTGGTTTCCAAGAGAAGCCGCCTGATCATCTGTCAGAACCGTGGTTTCATTTATCACCTCTGCTTTATCATTTCCGGACGGATTTGTCAGCAAGAACACTGCAGCATCCACACAGACAACTCCTGCTGTAAAAACAGCCCACAATGCAGGCTTCTTTCGGTTTGCCAGATTACGGATACGCCCTTCTGTATCGCCTTCTCCAAATGCCAGCGGCATACCCGCTATGATATGACGTCCGGTGGAGAGTGAAAGAAGGGAAGCTGCATAATCAGCGCGAATCGAATCACCCATTCGTTTGACAACAGCTTCATCGCAGCTCATTTCCATATCTTTTTCAGCCATGATAAAAGCAACCCAAACAAGAGGGTTGAACCAATGGATACATAAGGCAATATATGCTGCCGCTTTTATCAGATGGTCACATCTGCAGATGTGATACTGCTCATGCATCAGAATATAGGGCAGTTCCTGCTCTTCGATCGAAGACGGAAGATAGATTTTCGGTCTGACCAATCCCATAACAAACGGAGACGAAATCCCATCCGCCAGATAGATGTTTTCCCTTAAGTGTGAAGCAGTGGACAGCTTTCTCTTAAGCCGAAAACAGGACGCTGCAGAATAAATGCCCATTGCTAAAAAACCTGTCAGCCAGACAAAGGCAGCAATTTTTATCAATGCTTCCAGCGGATCAGCCGCTAATTGTTCCTTATCTTGAGGCAAAGCATTATTGAGCACATGATCGACACCAGAATCCGACTGTACGATGCTCTGATTTTCTGTGTGAATCATATCATCTGGAATAAACTCCATACGATTTGTCACACTCCCATTTTCCACAACAGGGGTATCCAGCAGGCTGAACATCGAAAAATCAGATTCAACGGACACCGGACAGAACAGACGGACGAGAACGATTCCCCAAAGGGCATAGGAAATAATCTTCGGCATTTTTTTCAAAAACAATCGTATGAGCAGCACCAAAAAGATTGCTGCACTTGCGGTAAGGCTCATGTTCAATAACCTGGAAAAAAAGCTATACAGGCACATAAAATCACCTCCTCATTCCGTCAATCAATTTTTTCAGTTCATCAACTTCTTCATCGGATAGTTTTTTTCTTGTACCAAAAGCTGCAATAAACGCAGGCAGAGAACCATCAAATGTCTCCTCAATAAATTCCTCACTTCTCATTCCATAGAATTCTTCTCTGGAAATCAATGACGTTACAACCTTATCCTGAAGCTGAAAAATACCTCGTTTGCATAATCTCTTCAAAACGGTATAAGAAGTAGTTGATTTCCAACTTAATTCTTCCTCTGCCATCCGGATCAGATCTCTGGAAGCCAGCGGTTCATGACTCCAGATAATATTCGCAAAACGAGATTCCAATACTCCCATCGCAGGCATAGCTATCTCTCCTTTCTCTCTACAACATGTAGATATATTTTTATTCTACATGTTGTAGAGAGAATTGTCAACATGCAAATTGATTCGTTTTATCCTGTTTTTGAAAACACTTCGATTCATATCGTACCATTCTGATTTTATCTTCAGAGATGGGCCAAAAGCAATTTCGTTTCATTTTCCGGATCATTCCATCCTCACCAATTTCCATAAAAAGCTTCCCAAATATCAAAAAGCGCCTGTCGGTGCAGACGCTTTTGCATTTTTACTTTTTCCATGTAATCTCGGAATTCAGATTCATAATCCGATTGAAACCGGATCCGGAAAGAACCTCTGCCGGTGCATTTGCTTTGTCCAGAGAGCTTTCATAAGTTCCGTAATACTGCAGTCCTTCTTTATTGTACACAGCAAGGGCAAAACCACAGCTGTCTCCCCGTCCGTTACTCACAATCTCATGGGCAACAACTGCCATCCGCTCTCCATCAAAGGCATATTTATGCTCATACCATCCATGAAGCGGAATAAAGGATTCATCCTTTTCCATCTCAGTGGGGACTGTCTGATACAGAAGTTCCCATTCCTTTTCCGATTTCCGGTTCAGGATAGTGTAGCTGGTGTCTATCCTTACAATAAAAGTATCCTTAACTGAAACAATTTCACAAATGGAATCCTCTGTATAATCGGCCAGTACAAATCGCTGAGAAACCTCACTGTTTTCCGCCTGGATGACTGTCACCACATGTTTTCCATTTTCTTCTGTATGAAGAAGCAGGGTTTTCTGATCTTCACTCAGAGCCATTTCAAGGATTCTGGTCTGCGGATCCAGTGGATAAAATACACGCAGTTCATCGACAAACACATCGTAACCATAATGTGTTCCGTCATCTCCTTTCGTTTCAGTCTGTCCATATGGCAGAATATAAATTCCGTAGCCTCCCGGTATGAGGCTGGTATCCACCGGATTTCCATTGGCCGTCCGATTGGATATGTAGAAATAACAGGCTTTGTCAGAAGCCACAGAGAAGCAATTCACCGGGTAAAAATCTCCTTCTTCCAGACTGCCTCCCCAGGCGCGGACCACGTTGCCATCCTCATCCTTTTCAATCCCCATTTTGTACTGTTCATTGTTCAATAAAGGAATCCGGAAAAACTCCTGAATGGTACGGATAGCATATATTTCACGGCTTTCGTTTTCGTCAGAATGTATCATTTCCGGGTACATTCCGTAAAGTATGGATGGAAGCTGAATATCAACCATAAGAGGATAGTACTGAAAATAGTCCGTCATGCGTAATATTTTTTCTTTTTCTTCGCCCTTAGGAGTTTCTGCAATCAGTTCATTCTGAGCCATTGTCAGACCTTCTGACATATACATGTACGCACCGCCGTCGCATTCATAGGAATTATTCAGTTCCGAATAAATCGTAATGCCGTTATACACAAACCCAGGCTTTTGGTACCGGGGATCATTCCAGACATCATTCACATACAGGTGTTCCGTGGTATCGGTAAATCCGGATCCGGAAAAATCCATGGTGCTGTCCCAGACGAGATTTCCACCAAGCTGCACCTGATTTCTGATCTGCAGTCCATCTGCTGCATGCAGATCCCCGTACAGTGTTTGTTCCGTAAATACCACCTGATCTGCCGGGGCCTCCAGTTCCTTCGCTGCATAGACAGCACCGGCCGAAGTAACCAGCACCAGCGCCAGCAGCAGTGCAAGTACTCTCTTCATAATCATTCCTCCTTACCGGATATGTCAGCTAAAGCCCTGCTGACACGATTGGACTGATAACCGTAGATTTCTTTTATGTAACTCATCAGGCTGATTCCCTGTTCTTCCAGATCCGAAACCTCTGCATTTCCGACAATTTCGCCATGATGGATCAGAATCGCCCTGCCGATAAAACCGGACACTTCTTCAATCAGGTGAGTGGACAGGAGAATCGTTTCATCGGGTTCCAGAATACCGATCAGAACTTTGTAAAAATCCTCCCGGTTAAATACATCGTTGCCGGCAAAGGGCTCATCCATAAGGATATAGTCAGCCCCCTGGGAAAGTGCCAGTATCACTTCAAACTGATTCTGCTGTCCTGTGGAAAAAGCCCGGAGCTTTTTGTTTTCCGGAAGCTGGAAGAAATCCATCAATCCATGGAATCGTTTTTCCCGGAAATTCGGGAAATGTTCTCTGTAAAAATCCGCATGGGCAGAAGCCGTCAGATTCGGGAAAAAACTGTGCTCACAGGTTGCAAAGGAAATACGTCCGATATTCTTCCGGGTAATGGGTTCTCCATCCAGAAGAATATCCCCTTTATAGCCAATCAAATCAAGGATACATTTCATCAGGGTGGTTTTACCGGCTCCATTTTCACCAAAGAGACCGATGATTTCCCCCTGTTCTATGGTAAGGTTTACATTCTGAAGCGCTTTCTGGCTTCCATAGTCTTTATTGAGATTTCTGATTTCAATCATAAGATACACCTCCACAAATCAAAAGGAATCGGTTCCGGCAGGCATTGGGCCGGAGTCAGGCTGTAATAAATGAAAGAATACACGGCAATCAGTATTACCATCAGAATGATTCCGTAAAAAATACAGAGCACCGGCAATGCCAGACATCTTTTATGCAGTTCTGAAGCGCTTTTCAATCGTTTCATCAGATAGATGCTTTTGCTTTCCCGGTAAAAGGAAACATAGTGAACAGCCGCCAGAACCATGCATCCACAAAGCAAAATCAGGAAACCGGACAGTTTTCTTTGCATCAGTTCATTCAGAGACGGCATCACAGCATCCGGTATCAGATGGATTCTTTTACCCTGACTGTAAACATAAAGCTCATTCAGCTGATGATTGAATGTTCCCAGAAATGTCAGACTGATTACAAATTCCAATAAAAGCAATACCATACAGCTGCACAGTTCCTGTACCGGATCTGCTCCCGGAGGAATCAGCTTTTCCAATTTCTTACGCATCTTCACTCCTCCTTTTTCCATTGTGTGACCTTACACATCGATCGACAAGCAGGAAAATTGCCGCTATCATACCGCATACCGTCAAAAGATAACTCCCCTGTCCGGGATCGGACGGGATGCAAAGTACCAATATGATTTCCAGGAAAAAAATCAGAATCGGCGGCTTGCTATTATAACGCATATCCACAGATGCACAGGAACACAGAATACCGAAAATAAGTACAAGGCATATATTCCGGATCCAGAGTCCCCTTTCCGCCATGGGTATCATACCGTGAAGAAACGCACTTCGATAACATGCGGCAACGATTCCCTGCTCTCCCTGTACGTATCCCGGTGCAGCTGCATACATCTTTGCCAGAATACCCAGAATGATAATTTCCGTCCCGTACAGTACAAAAAATATCAGCATATTTGTCAGCACATCCCACAAAAGGATTTCCCGCTCGCTGACCCGAAGCCTCTGATACGTATAGGCACGCTTGCTTTTTGCAGAAGCAAACTCTGTGCAGGAAATCACACAGCCCACATACCCCAGCAGGCAGGTCACACCGAGAAACCAGGTCCCATAATTTTCCCCAAACATCGGTGCATCCATAAATCCAGAGAAACGAAATCCCAGAATACTGACTGCGGACATTGCAAGTAAGATAAACAGTACCCTGTAAATTTTATTTCGTATTAATAACATGAAGACAGAACTATGTTTTCTCATAACAGATCCTCCCAGTTTTCATCAATCAGCTGCAGGGCATCCTGCTTTGAAATTCCCATCTGCTTCAGAGCTTCGATGACCCCTCGAATATCCTGAGCCAGCATATCCTTTTTCAGCCTCCGCAGTTTCTCTTCATCCAGGGTCATACAGCTCCTGGCACCGGTACGGGACTCAATCAGCTGTTCTTCCTCCAAAAGGCGGAAGGCCTTCTGAACCGTATTCGGATTAATTCCAAGAAGGGCAGATAATACCCTTCTGGAGGGCAATTCGTCCCCATCCCGGATACTTCCGGCAATGGCACCTCGCTTAATAAACGTAACGATCTGCAGATAAATGGGGCTGCCATCCACCGGAGTAAACGTGTCAAATAGAATCATATCATCACCACCGTATCATTCAAGTAATACACTTTACTGTATTGTATAAGTAATACGGTTTGTTGTCAATAAGAGATGACAGAAAAAAATATATATTTTCCTGACAGCAAAAAATGCGGACAATGCCGCGTGAAACACTGACATTATCCGCAGGGAATTCATTACATTCTCACCAATTTCGTTGCAATCGTCTCTTTAAACCTCACATCATGCTCCACGATCAGCATCGTCGGAGCATACTTCATTAACAGTTTTTCAATCTGCATTCTGGAAAAAACATCAATATAGTTCAACGGCTCATCCCAGATATAGATATGTGCCGGTGTCAGCAAACTGGAAGCAATCAGAACCTTCTTTTTCTGTCCCTCTGAAAATTCTGCCATATCCTTACCAAACTGTACCCTCGAAAAATCAAGTTGTCTTAACAGGGACAGCAACAGTGTATAATCCATGCTATTTTCCTTTACATAGTCTTTCAAGGTTCCTCTCAGGTTAGACGTATCCTGACTGATATAGGAAATCCTGAGTCCGCTCACCACGGATAACGTCCCTGTTGTTTCATAGTTCATCGCCATTTCCGATTTCCCATTTACCCGTGCTAAAATTGACTTGATCAGACTCGATTTCCCGCACCCATTCTTTCCATCTAAAAATACCCTTTCCCCCTGCATCAGCTCAAAGGATACATTTTTTACAGAAGGCTCCTCTGCATCCCTGTAATAAAGGGAAAAATCCTTACATTCTATCAGTCTTTCTTTATGATGTTTAAGAGGTTGAAGCTTTAAGTCCGTGATTTCTTCAATCTCATTCAAAAGTCCTTCCTTCTCTTCCATCTCATCCAGCATTCTTTTTTCAAAGGATTTTACCCTGCTTTGCATCTTCTTTGTTTTCGCACCGATATATGACCTTGTTCCGAGAAACCGATCATGTTCCTTAACCGTATCAAAACCGATCTTCGTTCCTTCATTTTTTTCAGCCCAGCGCTTTGATCTGTTTGCCGATTCCCTGAGTTTATGAATTTCTTTCAGATGTTTTTCATTTTCAGCTTTTGCATTCCTGTCAGCCCGTTCCTTGTTTACCCACCAGCTGGAAAAATTTCCTGTCTGGACTTCTATGCCGACACGATTCAGAACCAGCACATGGTCGATGCATGCATCCAGAAAGTCTCTATCATGTGAAACCAGAATAAAACCCTTTTTACCGGAAAGATACTGTTTAATAATCTCTCTGGCATCTTTATCCAGGTGATTGGTGGGCTCATCGATCAGCAGAAAATCATTTTCTCCGGAAAATAACACTGCCAGCATCACTTTTGTCCGCTCTCCCAAACTTAAGGTTGAAAACGGACGATACAAGATATCGCTGTCAAGTCCCAGATCCGGCAATTCACACATAACACGCCAGTTCTCCACACCCGGTTTCCATATTTCCATCAGTTCATCTGCCGTTTTTGACAGGTCACAGGCAGAAATCCTGTAGGGAAAATAATCATACATGATCCCTTTGCTGATGCTGCCGCTGTATTCATATTTTCCAAGTAACAGATTTAAAAAAGTCGTTTTCCCCTTTCCATTTCTCCCAATAAAACCAAGCTTCCAATTGGTATCGATGGAAAAAGAGACGTTATCAAATACGTTATCAAAACTGCCTTCATATGCGAAGGTCAAATTACATACATTAATCTGAGCCATAAAATCTCCCTTCGCCTGCTTTCCGGGAAAAATCATGGTTTTCCCAGGAAAATAACAAACGGTCCTATCGTGCATACGCAAAACAGAACCGCAAAATGAACCTGTATTATTATCATGATTCAGAATCCCGAGAACAAAAGTCCGAAGAAATTCTTTTTTATGATCGGAGAAATCTTTTGACTCCTGATAAGAATAAGGAAAAATAAAATGCGATAATTCATTCTGAGCACACACAAATAAAAACCCCATTTCACAGGTCTTCTTCTTTTCAATTTGTTTTGCCTGAATAAAATTATCGATTAAACATTTCCTCACCTTACACAAAATGTGCTCTTTCTTTTTAATTGTCTTTAAGACTTTATGAGTATATCATGTTTTATGGTGTAATA
>JALETI010000020.1 GCA_022781515.1 Lachnospiraceae bacterium | reverse complement strand
GCTGAAGGCATCTAAGCGTGAAGCCCCCCTTAAGATGAGATATCCAAGACCCCTTGAAGACGACGAGGTAGATAGGGCAGGTGTGGAAGTGCAGCAATGCATGGAGCTGACTGCTACTAATCGGTCATCAGCTTGACCTGCAGTCTGGTTGATATGGTTTTGAAGAAAACGGAAAGTTTGTCGGAGCATTTAACTGATAAGAAGTTAAGTGTTATACATCGAACGTCATATGCAGTTTTGAAGGTATATAAATGGAAAAAAGCAGCTGCGATAGCAGCTGCTTTTTTTCGTATACAGAATTCTATTCATAGCCTTTATTGTATTTTTTTCTGTTGCATGCTACCATGAAATATGAAGGAGGAGAAAAAGTGAATTGCTAAAAGTGTTCCCAATAATCCAACCACGAATATATGTCAGAATATTTGGATGATAGTTGTGGACGAATCAGCTTTGTAAAGAGCCGGATGCGGGAAATACATACGTCCGGATCTGTGAGGGATATGTCTCGTAAGTGGCATATCTACTCGATGATAACGGGTAGTTCATAGAAGGGAGTGTAATTATGGAAAAGCTGAAAAGTTTAAAGCGTTTTCAAAAAAGTGTGCTGTTATTTGTGATTGCAATGGCACTTGTATTTGCAGTGATTTATTCCTTAACAATCTCAAAGGTTGGATTTGAATATAAAAACACGATTTTTATTCCAGATCAGAAAAACGGTTTCACAGTATATTCCGGTAAAATCCAGGGAAAGCAGGCATATTTTACGGTATCAGAAGATAAAACCGTTGTATTTCAATGTGGAGATAAAACCTATGGTCCATATACAGCGAAAGAAGACCCTTCGGCAGTTCCTGAAAACCAGGAAATTGCAGCATATATGACCGGTGTGGAGCTTCGTCAGGGAGAAGAAATTATGTTTCGCGGGGGGGGATTTGGGAAATATTTCAGATTCGCGATGCCAGGCATGCGGAGCCATCGGATTGGGAAATTGCAGGAAGATATATTGGTTGGATAGCTTTATCGATTGCGGCATTCATAATTTTTATTATGGGGTTGCAGTAGACCGGCTTTTGGGTTACAAACAGGTTGTTTCGTTTTCCAAGATGTGATAAAATGAAACAGTTCCATATTCATGTATAAAAAGGTCAAAGAATCAAGCTTTTTATTAGGAAATGTTTGTTTTGCAAACCGAATCCGGCGCCAAATCTCCGCAAGCGTCGATTTGAAATTTGTATGAAAATGTATGATTTTGCTCCTATAATCTTAATATGGAATAATGCAATTTTAAAGGAAATACATATATGATCGCAATAATTGATTATGATGCAGGTAATTTGAAGAGTGTAGAAAAAGCATTACATTATCTGGGACAGGAAACCGTTATCACAAGGGATCCTGAAGTGATATTAAAGGCAGATAAAGCGGTTCTGCCCGGGGTAGGTTCTTTTGGTGATGCCATGGGGAATCTTCATCGGTTCCATCTTGTGGATGTCATCAAAGATTTTGCAGCAACCGGAAAGCCATTTTTGGGAATTTGTCTGGGTCTTCAGTTGCTATTTGAGAGAAGCGATGAAACACCCGGTGTGGAAGGCCTTGGTATTCTGAAAGGAGAAATTGTAAAAATTCCACCCTGTGACGGGTTGAAAATCCCTCATATGGGCTGGAATTCTCTGGATATTAACCCCAATGCCGTTCTTTTTAAAGGGGTTGCTCAGGGAAGTTACGTTTACTTTGTACATTCCTATTATCTGAAGGCAGAGGACGAATCCATTGTTGCTGCTACCACAGAATACGGTACCCATATCCATGCTGCTGTGGAGTCCGGTAATGTGTTTGCATGCCAGTTCCATCCGGAAAAGAGCAGTGAAAATGGACTGCAGATTTTAAAAAATTTTGCTTCCTTGCAGGCTGAAAATTTATCCTGCGTTTAACATAAAGGTATTAATTATGGATTATACAGCAGATGATAATGATATGATACAGGCTCTGAATTGCTTTTTCAGGACTTGTTTCCGTATGGAGGATACATATGTTTACGAAACGAATCATACCCTGTCTTGATGTCAAAAACGGAAGAGTTGTAAAGGGTGTTAATTTTGTTGATTTAAGAGATGCCGGTGATCCGGTGGAGGTTGCAGCACAGTATGATCAGGCCGGTGCAGACGAACTGGTTTTCCTGGATATAACGGCTTCATCTGATGCCAGAAAAACGGTTGTTGATATGGTGCGAAGAGTAGCGGAAAAGGTATTTATCCCTTTTACTGTCGGAGGAGGAATTCGTACTGTGGATGATTTTAAGGAGATTCTGCGAGAAGGAGCGGATAAAATTTCTGTTAATTCGGCTGCAATTAATAATCCTAATCTGGTGGCAGAAGCAGCGGACAAATTTGGCAGTCAGTGTGTTGTGGTTGCCATTGATGCAAAAAGACGAGCAGATGGAAGCGGATGGAACATCTATAAAAATGGCGGCCGCATTGATATGGGAATTGATGCCGTTGAGTGGGCACAGCGCGTATATGAATTGGGCTGCGGAGAGATTCTCCTTACCAGTATGGACTGTGACGGCGTAAAAAACGGATATGATATTGAATTAACCAAAGCTATCTCTTCTGCAGTGTCGATTCCGGTTATTGCTTCCGGCGGTGCAGGTGCAAAGGAACATTTTTATGATGCATTGACAGAAGGAGGAGCGGATGCGGCTCTGGCAGCTTCATTATTCCATTATAAAGAGCTTGAAATCAGAGACCTGAAACAATATCTCACAGAGCGCGGATTAAGCATGCGTCTGTAAGATTGGAGGGACAGCATGGCAGCAATCAGTAATGATTGGCTTGAACCGCTTCAGGCGGAGTTTAAAAAGCCATATTATAAGGATTTATACTATAAAATCAGGGACGAATACAGTAAATTCCAGGTTTTTCCGGAGGCAGATGATATTTTCAATGCGTTCCAGTTGACTCCGCTATCAGAAGTGAAAGTGGTTATTCTCGGACAGGATCCTTATCATAACGTCGGTCAGGCCCATGGTCTGAGCTTTTCTGTGAAACCGGAGGTGGATATTCCGCCGTCTCTGGTTAATATCTATCAGGAACTTCATGATGATCTGGGGTGCTATATTCCGGATAATGGATATCTGAAAAAATGGGCGGAACAGGGTGTTCTGTTGTTAAATACAGTTCTGACCGTTCGAGCCCATAATGCCAATTCACACCGTGGAATCGGCTGGGAGCAGTTTACCGATGCTGCAATTAAAGCTGTAAATGCTCTGGATCGTCCTGTTGTATTCATGTTATGGGGAAGACCGGCACAGAGTAAGAAATCCTTACTCAATAATCCGGCCCATCTGATTCTGGAAGCCCCGCACCCCAGTCCCTTATCTGCTTACAGAGGCTTTTTCGGATGCAGACATTTCAGCAAAGCGAATGCATTTCTTGCCGCAAATGGGATTGAACCCATTGACTGGCAGATTCAGAATGTAAATAATTAATATGCATAAAGGAGATTGTAATAATAATGATTGAGTTATTAAAGGCAGCGATAATCGGTATTGTGGAAGGTATTACAGAATGGCTTCCTGTCAGCAGTACCGGTCATATGATTCTGGTAAAAGAGTTTATTCAGTTCAATGGAGTGTCAGAGGAATTCTGGAATATGTTTCTGGTGGTCATCCAGCTGGCAGCAATTCTGGCGGTTGTGATTATTTTCTTTGAAAAGCTGAATCCATTTTATGGACACAAATCAAGCAGACAGAAGAAACAGACATTCCAGCTTTGGATCAAAGTTATTATTGGCTGTCTTCCCGCCGCAATCATCGGTATTCCGTTGAATGACTGGTTTGATAAACTGGAAAATTCCATGGTGGTTTCTGCAACACTGATTATTTATGGTATTCTTTTCATCGTACTGGAATACTTTAATCGCGGCAGAGAGTTTGAAGTCAGAGATACTGCACGTATGACCTATAAAACTGCTTTTCTGATCGGATGTTTCCAGTGCCTTGCTCTGGTTCCCGGTACTTCACGCTCCGGTGCGACTATTCTCGGTGCCATGCTGTTGGGTGTTTCCCGTGCTGCAGCTGCAGAATTTTCATTTTTCCTTTCAGCACCGGTTATGTTTGGAGCCAGCCTGATTAAGGTTCTGAAGTTCATCCTGTCAGGTGCTGTTATGACTTCACTGGAAATTCAGGTTCTGATCATGGGATGTATCGTTTCCTTTGTTGTTTCTCTGGTTTCTATCAAATTCCTGATGGGATATGTAAGAAAGCACAGTTTTGCACTGTTCGGTTACTATCGAATTATTCTGGGTATTCTGGTAATTGCATATTTTATGTTTCTGAAGTAAAATAATAGAAAGCTTATTAATAGAAAGCTTATTAAAAAAGGACTGTCGGATTGATCCGACAGTCCTTTTTTGGTGGTAGTGCGCCATGGATGTGCTCGAATGGGTGAGAGTTCTGAACTTGTCCGGAGGTACACACGGTTTGCTCAAAAAATTTACTGATTATCCATATTCTCTCTGGCAGTTGAAAGCATCAGTTTGATTCGATTCAGCTGATTGACTTCACTGGCACCAGGATCATAGTCCACAGCAATGATGTTGGAGCTGGGATACTGGCGGCGCAGTTCTTTGATAACGCCCTTGCCGACCACATGGTTGGGCAGACATCCGAAGGGCTGTGTACATACGATATTGGGTGTACCACTGTGAATCAGCTCCAGCATTTCACCGGTCAGGAACCATCCTTCACCGGTCTGGTTGCCCAGTGAAACAATGGACTGGGCATATGCAGCCAGTTTTTCAATATGTATCGGTGCATCGAATCGTTTGCTGTTTTTCAATTCCATACGAACGGTTCTGCGGAACTGTTCGATGGCTTTGATTCCAAGATTGCAGAGGATTGCACTTTTCTTTTTAAAGCCCAGATTCTGGGTTTTAAAGTTCATATTGTAGAAACTGTACATTAAAAAGTCCAGAAGATCCGGAACGACAGCTTCAGCTCCTTCCTTTTCCAGAAGATCAACCAGATAGTTGTTTGCTGCCGGAAGGAATTTCACAAGAATTTCCCCGACGATTCCGACTCTGGGTTTTACCATATCTTCATGGATGGGGAGGGTATCGAAATCATGAATAATTTCACGAACCAGTCTGTTAAAGGTGTTATAATGAATGCCGTCTTTCCGCAGAAACTTCATACACCGATTTTCCCACTTACGATGAAGTGCATTGGCAGAGCCTTTTTTCACTTCATAAGGACGGACATGGTACAGACATCGCATGAAAATATCGCCAAATACAATGGACATAAGAACTTTTACCAGCAGAACCGGTGTAATCCGGAAGCCGGAGTTCTTTTCAAAGCCCTGGAAACTCAGGGAAATAACCGGAATCTGTTCCATACCGGCTTTCTGCAATGCTCTTCGAATAAAACCGATGTAATTCGAAGCACGGCATCCACCGCCTGTCTGGGTGATAAAAATGGCTACTTTATTCAGATCATATTTACCGGAGAGGAGGGTATCCATGATCTGTCCCACCACAATCAGAGAAGGATAGCAGGCGTCATTATTAACATATTTTAAACCGACGTCCACGGAGTTTTTATTGGTACTGTCCATGATTTCCACGTGGTAGCCCAGGCTTTCCAGAGATGCTTTGATCATATTGAAATGGATCGGTGACATCTGCGGACAGAGAATGGTATAATCTTTCTTCATGTCACTGGTAAATTCCACACGGTTAATGGCTGAAGAAATTACTTTTCTGGCAGTGCCGGCTGTTTCACGAACCCGCAGTGCAGCAAGCAGGGAACGGATTCGGATTCTTGCAGCACCCAGATTGTTGACTTCATCGATTTTCAATACGGTATGAATTTTTCCCGCTGCCTTCAGAATGTCATTGACCTGATCGGTGGTTACGGCATCCAGACCACATCCGAAAGAATTCAGCTGAATCAGATCCAGATCATCTCGGGTACCTGTAAAGGCAGCTGCGGCATAAAGGCGGGAATGGTACATCCACTGGTCCATTACGATGGTCGGTCGGTCAACTTTTCCAAGATGGGATACGGAATCTTCCGTCAGAACACAAACACCGTAAGAAGAAATCAGCTCCGGAATGCCGTGGTTGATTTCCGGATCACAATGATAAGGGCGACCGGCCAGAACAATACCGCGGGTACCGGTTTTTTCCATATAGGAAAGAACTTCCTCACCTTTTTTCTGCATATCCTGTCGAACCGCAAGCAGTTCTTCCCATCCGGCATGGGCTGCCTCCTGAACTTCTTTTGCAGGAATTCCGAATTCGTCCATGAATATTTTCACCAGACGGGCAGTTACCGTCTTCTCATCGGAAAATGCCATAAACGGATTTAAAAAGCGAATGTCCGATTCTGCCAGTTCTTCCACATTGTTCTTAATATTTTCCGAATATGAGGTAACGATGGGGCAGTTATAATGGTTCTGCGCGCCTTTGCTTTCGGTACGTTCATACGGAATGCTTGGATAGAAAATCACATCCGGATTTCTGCGGATCAGCCAGCTGATATGACCATGAACAAGTTTTGCAGGATAACATTCGGATTCGCTGGGAATGGATTCGATACCCAATTCGTAGATTTTTCTGCTTGATTTCGGTGAAAGCAGTACAGAAAATCCCAGTTTACGGAAGAAAACAGCCCAGAAAGGATAGTTTTCATACAGGTTCAGAACACGGGGGATACCAACGGTTCCTCTGGGTGCATTCTGGGGTTTCAGCGATTTATAGTTAAATAGACGTCTGTATTTATAATCGAACAGGTTGGGGATTTCTTTTTTCTTTATTTCCTGTCCCAGTCCCCTTTCACAGCGATTGCCGCTGATAAACTGACGTCCGCCGTCAAAGGTATTGACCGTCAGAAGACAGTGGTTGTTGCATCCCTGACATCGGGTCATACTGGTTTCATAATTCAATGACAGAATCTTATCACAGGGCAGCATGGAAGATTCTCCCTTTTCGGCATATCGCTCTCTGGCAATCAGTGCAGCACCGAAAGCACCCATGATTCCTGCAATATCCGGACGGATGGCTTCACAGCCGGAAATTTTTTCAAAACTTCTCAATACGGCGTCATTGTAGAATGTACCGCCCTGTACAACAATGGATTTGCCGAGATCTTCAGGAGAGGAAATTTTTATTACCTTATATAAAGCATTTTTGATAACAGAATATGCAAGACCGGCGGAGATGTCTGCAACGGTTGCTCCCTCTTTCTGCGCCTGTTTCACATTGGAATTCATGAAAACGGTACATCTGGTACCCAGATCAATGGGATTTTCTGCAAAAAGTGCTTCGGAAGCAAAGTCCTGTACACTGTAATTCAGGGATTTTGCGAAGGTTTCAATGAAAGAACCGCAGCCGGACGAACAGGCTTCATTCAGGAGAACATTATCAACGGAATGATCTTTGATCTTGATGCATTTCATATCCTGACCGCCGATATCCAGAATGCAGTCCACATCAGGATTGAAGAAAGATGCTGCATAATAGTGGGCAACGGTCTCTACTTCCCCCTCATCCAGCATCAGTGCGGCTTTCAGGAGTGCTTCCCCATAACCGGTGGAACAGGAATAGACAATACGGGCATCATCATTCATCTGCTCGGTGATTTCGTGTATGGAGCGGATCGCAGTTGCCAGGGGACTGCCGTTATTATTGCTGTAGAAGGAGTAAAGAAGTGTACCGTCTTCCGCAACGACAGCAACTTTTGTGGTTGTGGATCCTGCATCGATACCGAGGAAACAGTTCCCAGTATATTCGGAAAGTGGGGATTTTTTAACCGTGTGTCTGGCATGTCGTTCAGAAAAAGCACAGTATTCTTCCTGATTGCGGAAAAGGGGATTCAGTCGTTTGATTTCAAATTCCATCTGAATCCCCTCGTGCAGTCTGGTATACAGATCTTCCATGGAAACAGCATGAGCATGACCGTCTGCTTCCTTTTCGGAATTCATGGCAGCACCGATTGCAGCAAACAGATGGGAATGATCCGGTGCAATCACTTCATCGGGCTGCAGATTCAGTGTCCGGATAAATGCTGCTTTCAGTTCTGTCAGAAAGTGCAGTGGTCCCCCCAGAAATGCAACGTGGCCTCGAATCGGTTTGCCGCATGCCAGACCACTGATGGTCTGATTGACCACTGCCTGGAAAATGGATGCCGCCAGATCTTCGTGGGTTGCTCCTTCATTAATAAGAGGCTGAATATCCGTTTTGGCAAATACACCGCATCTTGCGGCAATTGGATAGATGGCCTGATATTTTTTTGCATATTCGTTCAGCCCGGCGGCATCTGTCTGGAGGAGAGATGCCATCTGATCGATAAAAGAACCGGTGCCGCCGGCACAGATTCCGTTCATTCTCTGGTCCACACCGTTCGTATAATAAATAATTTTGGCATCTTCACCGCCAAGCTCAATTGCAACATCGGTCTGAGGTGCGTAATCTTTCAGGGCGGTTGACACGGAAACAACTTCCTGAACAAACGGAATGTCAAGATGCTTCGCCAGCGTTAATCCGCCGGAACCGGTGATCATAGGGGTAATGGAAACAGGTCCTGTGATTTCCAGAGCCTTTTTGATCAAAGATGCCAGTGTTTCCTGTATATTTGCATAATGTCTTTGATAATCGGAAAATACAATCGTGTTGCTGCTGTCAAGCAACGCAATCTTAACTGTTGTAGAACCGATATCAATTCCCAAACTGTAAGTTTTTTCCATAAAGCCGGCGCTTTGCGCCATACCTCCCGTTCTTCTAGTATGTAAATGTTTATCAGATAAAATCAGCATTGCAATTATAATACGTTTGCTTTAAATATTCAATCAGCAAAAACCACATAATGTCCCTTGATTTTAGAGGCTTTCGGGGAATGTTGACAATGGGTAGTGTGTCAGTTCAATTATCAGTTTCATTAAATTATTGACAAACTAACCATAAAAAATTATACTGGTTAAAGATTTTCAATTTACAGGAGAGGAGAAAAGGGATGGTTAAGTATTTCAGAACGGTAGATAATATACTTATAAAAGAGTCCTCAGCCTGTGCTAACAGCTGGATTGTACTGACCAATCCGACTGCAGGAGAAATTCTGGATGTGGCGCAGGAGAATGAAATTGAAGTCAGCGATCTGAAAGCCGCACTCGATGATGAAGAACGTTCCCGTATTGAAGTGGAAGATGATTACACGATGATTCTGGTGGATATTCCGACAATTGAAAGACGTGATGAACAGGACTGGTTTATTACGATCCCTATGAGTATTATCGTAAAGGAAGACCGTATTATTACAGTCACATTGCAGGATACGCCGGTTCTGCAATCATTTATCGATGGACGTGTAAAACATTTCAACACCCGGCAGAGAAGCCGTTTTATTTTACAGATTCTGTACCGCAATGCCTCCTGGTTTATACATTATCTTCGTATGATTGATAAAGAAAGCGATGCCATGGAAGATGCGCTGAATGATGGTACCATGCGAAACAAAGAGCTGATTGAACTGATGGGTCTGGAGAAGTCTCTGGTGTATTTCAAAACTTCCCTGCGTTCCAATGAAGTGGTGCTGGAAAAGCTGTCCAGACTTCCGCGGTTTGAAAAATATCCCGATGATGAAGATCTTCTGGAAGATGTGATCATCGAAAATAAGCAGGCGATGGAGATGGCGAATATTTATTCCGGCATTCTGGAAGGTATGATGAATGCTTTTTCCTCTGTGGTTTCCAACAATTTGAATCAGGTCATGAAAATCCTGGCAGCGGTTACAATTGTTATTTCCGTTCCTACCATGGTATCCAGTTTTTACGGTATGAATGTGAATGCCGCCGGCATGCCCTTTGCAGACTATCCGGAGGGCTTTGCCATTATCATTGTTTTTTCACTGATTCTGTCACTGATTGTAGCGTTTATATTAAAGAAAAAGGATATGTTCTGACCACATGATAAAACGGATTTCACTGCGGTCTGCGCTGCTGAAATCCGACATCATCAGATATAGGAGTATAAGTAATATATGAACTGGATTCAGAAACTGGAACGAAAATTCGGCAGATATGCCATTCACAATTTGATGAATTATGTTATTATTCTGAACATTGCAGGTTTTTTCCTCAATGTGACAATGCCCTCCATGTATTATCAGTATCTTCAGCTGAGTATGGAGAGGGTTTTTCACGGAGAAGTCTGGAGACTGGTTACCTTTGTTCTGGAGCCTCCGGCTTATAACATCATCAGCATGCTGTTTTTCTGTATGCTCTACTATACGATAGGGAACTCTCTGGAGAATACGTGGGGTGCTTTTCGCTTTAATTTGTATTATTTTACAGGCGTGCTTCTGCATATTGCTGCCGCATTTGTGATATATGTAATCTGGCATATTGATTTCCAGCTGAATCTGACTTATCTGAATATGTCCCTGTTTCTTGCATTCGGTGCAGAGTTCCCGGATTATCAGATTTATCTGCTTTTCCTGCCCATCCGGATGAAATGGCTTGCCCTTCTGGAAGGAATCGGACTGTCAGTTACAATTATCGGAGGTTTTCTTACGATTCTGTTCACTCCGGATCTGATCGGTGTGAATTCATCTGTTCCCACTGCTGTATGTGCATTGATTGCATCAGGTAATTTTCTGCTCTATTTCCTGAACAGCAGGCGTTTTTCAGGGTATCATCCCAAACAGATCAAACGCAGAGCAGAGTATAATCATAAGGTAAAAATGGCAGCTTCTTCCGTTACGGGAGGAGCAAGGCATAAATGTGCTGTCTGCGGACGTACGGAAAAAGATGGTGCAGACCTGGAATTCCGTTTCTGTTCCAAATGCGATGGTGCATATGAATATTGCCAGGACCATTTATATACACACAAACATGTAACAAAAGGAACCTGATTTTTCCATTGGATGGTTGATTCAGGATTCATTGCATCCATATGATGAAGAATCCCCATTTTTTTATCCGGCGAGTTTTTCTGTCGGATATAAAAAGGCTTTCAGCCTGTCTTTTCATATGGAGCAGAAAGGAAGTAAAATGAGAAAGACAAAAATAATCTGTACACTTGGTCCCGCAGTGGATGATCCCGAAGTTTTAAAGAAACTGATTCTTGGCGGTATGAATGTTGCCCGCTTCAATTTTTCTCATGGTTCACATGAAGAACAGAAAGCGAGACTGGAAAGACTGAAAGCTGTCAGAGAGGAGCTTGGTATTCCCGTTGCAGCACTTTTAGATACAAAAGGTCCCGAAATCAGAACATGCTTATTAAAAGATGGAAAAAAGGTTACTCTGGAACAGGGACAGGAATTTATTTTAACAACTCGAAATGTTATTGGCGACAGCACCTGCGTGCAGATCACTTATGATGGACTGAAAGATGACGTTTCAGAAGGCAACCAGATTCTTCTGGATGACGGTCTGATTGGTCTTGAAGTGATCCGGGTTGACGGACCGGATATTCACTGTATTGTAAAAAATGGCGGTGAACTGGGTGAAAGAAAGGGTGTTAACGTTCCCAATGTAAGAATCAATCTTCCTGCACTTACAGAAAAGGATAAGGACGATATTATCTTTGGTATTGAACAGGGATTTGATTTTATTGCGGCTTCTTTTGTCCGCAATGTGGATGCAGTTCTGGAAATCCGTGAGATTCTTCAGGAATATGGTGCAAATGATATTAAGATTATTTCCAAGATTGAAAATCAGGAGGGTGTGGATAATATTGACAATATTATCAAAGCCAGTGACGGAGTCATGGTAGCTCGTGGTGATCTTGGTGTGGAAATTCCGGCAGAGGAAGTTCCTTATATTCAGAAAACCATTATTCATAAGTGCAATGATCAGTTTAAGACTGTAATTACAGCAACGCAGATGCTGGATTCCATGATGCGTAACCCCCGCCCCACAAGAGCAGAGGTAACCGATGTGGCCAATGCAGTATATGATGGCACGGACTGCGTGATGCTTTCCGGTGAAACGGCAGCAGGTAAGTATCCGGTAGAAGCATTATCCATGATGTGCCGGATCTGTGAGAATGCAGAGACCCATCTTGATTATGAACAGATTATTCAGGATAGAAGAAAATTCAGAAGAAGAGGTATTTCCAGTGCCGTTGTTTATGCAGCAGCGGCAACAGGTCTTCATATGAATGCCAAGTATATCGTCACTCCCACATTATCCGGCTTTACAGCACGTATGATGTCGAAGTTCCGTCCCCACTGCCCGATTCTTGCACTGAGCCCGGATGAAGGTCACGTTCGTAAGATGCAGATTTACTGGGGTGTTGTTCCCATGAAGTCTGAAATGCTTCATGGCGATGGTGCTGCTGTAATCGATGCAGCTTTTGATATCGTTCAGGAGAAGGGTTATCTGCATTCCGGTGATACGGTTATTATTACAGCGGGTGTCGTATCTAAGAACGAAACAGTTATTAAGAATGTTACAAACACCATGCAGGTATTAACATCCAGATAATAATTCCGGTCGGTACCGGATATCAGCAAGTGTCGACTGGAATATTCTCCCGGTTTTCTTCAGGAATGAGGGATACAGGAGAGCTGAAGTCCACTTCCGAACTATAATATGTAAAAGAAAAGCTGTCGTATGAAACTACGGCAGCTTTTTATCAACCTTTTGACCCTGGTATCATAAAACTATAGAAAGAAGGATTGTGTGGGGAAAAATCTGTTTATTGCGGAAAAACCGAGTGTAGCACAGGAGTTTGCAAAAGCATTAAAAGAACCGATGAAAAGGAACAATGGGTATCTGGAATCGGCAGGATCCGTTGTTACATGGTGTGTCGGTCATCTGGTGACCATGAGTTATCCTGAGGCATATGATCCGGCCTTGAAAAGCTGGCGGCTGGAAACACTCCCTTTTATTCCGACAGAATACAAATATGAGATTATTGATCAGGTAAAAGACCAGTTCAATATTGTGAAAAATCTTCTGAATCGTTCTGATGTGGATACTATTTATGTATGTACAGACTCCGGGCGGGAAGGAGAGTATATTTATCGTCTGGTGGAACAGATGGCAGAAGTAAAAGGAAAGAGTCGTAAAAGAGTCTGGATTGATTCCCAGACGGAAGAAGAGATTCTGAAAGGAATCCGGACAGCAAAGGATCTGTCTGCATATGATAATCTGGCATCATCTGCATATATGAGGGCCAGAGAAGATTATCTCATGGGAATTAATTTTTCCAGACTCCTGACTCTGGTTTACGGCAGAGAAATCAGCCGGGTTACCGGAAACAAATTCACCGTTATTTCGGTTGGCCGGGTTATGACCTGTGTGCTGGGAATGGTTGTCCGTCGGGAAAGGGAAATCCGCAATTTTGTTAAAACACCGTTTTACAAAGTAATTGCCGAGGTGGATTGCGATGGTTATCCGGTCCGTGCAGAATGGAAGGCCGTTGAAGGCAGCCGGTATTTTAACAAGGCAAATCTGTACAAGGACAACGGTTTTCTGGAAAAAGAAGATGCCATGGCAATGATTGATTATCTGTCTGATCCGGCACCTGCATCGGCAGAGGTCATTTTAAAAGAGAAAAAAAAGGAGAAAAAGAATCCTCCTTTGCTGTACAATCTGGCAGAATTGCAGAATGAATGCTCCAGAAGATTAAAGATCAGTCCGGATACGACCCTGAAGATTGTTCAGGAATTATATGAAAAGAAACTGGTCACCTATCCCAGAACCGATGCCAGAGTATTGTCCACGGCGGCAGCAAAGGAAATTGACAGAAATCTGAAAGGACTTACCGGATTGCGGGATACGGGAGTATTTGCAACAGAAATTCTGGAAAAAGGCACTTATAAAACTATTTCGAAAACCAGATATGTCAACGATAAACAGATTACAGATCATTATGCGATTGTTCCCACCGGGCAGGGACTTCGTGCTCTTGCGTCGTTAAAAGGGTATGCCGGTAGCGTATACAATATGATCGTACGCAGATTTCTGAGTATTTTTTATCCGGCTGCGTTGTATGATAAGTATTCCCTGATTTTTCAGGTGAAGGAGGAACAGTTTTTTGCAGGACTGAAGCTTCTGGCCGATCCGGGTTATATGATTGTAACCGGTGAACATTTATCTGCTGCAAAAACGTCGGATTCATCAGAAGGAGGCGGTCTGTCCGGCAGGAAGAATCAGACAGATTTGTCAGAAAAAGAAGGATCGGATACGGTATCACAAATGTCGCTTCAGGATCAGTCTGTTTTTCTGGAAGCGTTAAAAAAAATTCGGAAGGGTGACCATTTTGCGGTAAAGGAGTTCCAGATCAAAGAAGGGGAAACAACTCCTCCGAAACGATATAATTCCGGTTCCATTATTCTTGCCATGGAAAATGCAGGGCAGCTGATCGAAGATGAGGATCTGCGTGCCCAGATCAAAGGCAGCGGAATCGGAACTTCTGCCACCAGAGCAGAAATTCTGAAAAAATTATTCAATATTCAGTATCTGAATCTGAATAAAAAGACACAGATCATCACTCCGACCATGCTTGGAGAGCTGATATATGAAGTGGTAAATGATTCGATTGTGCATCTTCTGAATCCTGAGCTGACAGCCAGCTGGGAAAAGGGGCTTACATATGTGGCAGAAGGATCCATAACAACAGATGAATATATGCAGAAATTAAGTGGATTTATCATCCGGCGTACAGAAAATGTGCGAAGAAAACGCAATGTAAGTTCTATTCAGAATCAATTCAGGGCTGTGGAACAGTATTATAAAAAATAGTTTGCAATGTATGAAAAGAGGTTATCTATGGAAGCAATTAAAACAGAAAATTTATTTGATCTTACACATACCAGAGCGGCTGAACTGCTTGCGAAAACAGAGTATCCATGGGAAGCTCTGGCAGGTATTTCCGACCTGATTCTTCAGATTGGAGAAACACTTCCGGAAGAACGGTATGAAAAAAGAGGGGAAAATATCTGGATCGCAAAGTCTGCCAAAGTCGCTCCCACAGCATCCATTACAGGTCCTTGTATCATAGGGGAGGAAACAGAAGTACGCCACTGTGCATTTATCCGGGGAAATGCCCTGGTTGGTGATCATGCGGTAGTGGGCAACTCCACGGAACTGAAAAATGTTATTTTATTTGATCGTGTTCAGGTTCCTCATTATAACTATGTGGGAGATTCCATTCTGGGATACAAATCCCATATGGGTGCCGGTTCCATCACATCCAATGTGAAGTCAGATAAAAAACTGATTGTGATTCATACACCGGAAGGTGATATTGAAACCGGAAGAAAGAAAATCGGTGCACTGATCGGAGATGAAGTGGAAGTGGGCTGCGGCAGTGTACTGAATCCCGGTACCATAATTGGAAAGTGCAGCAATGTTTATCCCCTTTCCAGTGTGCGGGGATGTATTCCGGCCTGCTCCATATATAAAAAACAAGGGGAGATTGCCGAAAAGAATATCTGATATGAGCTGTTACACAGTCACGAATGTGATCTTTTTTGATGGAAGAGCACAAAAGCCCGTGCGAATGTATTCGTGACGGATATATTGACTGGCTTGAAGTACGAAAAAGGACCGCACACTAATTAAAATTAGTGCGACAGCCCACTTTTTTCAGATAGGAATTCAGTTCGGCACCCAGTAATACAATACAGATACAGAAATATAACCAGAGCATCAGAAGAACGATGGCTCCCATGCTGCCATAGATTCTGGAATAGGAAGTGATATGCAGAATATAGTATTCATAGCCGCGTGAGAAAATCACCCATGCAGAAGCAGAAAAAACGGCTCCCCAGAATTGTTCTTTGAATTTCAGATTTCTGCCCGGATAAAACGTATACAGACACATAAAAAAGAAAATCAGAATAGGTACAATGGCCAGTAAGCGGAATTGCAGAATAATATGTGTAATCTGATAGATACCGGGAGCTCTCAGTTTGAAGAGTTTCTGAATACTGTGTCCAAACATCAGCACAACCATTGTAATCAGTAAAATAAAAATGAAAAAGATCATGTAAAAAAAGCTGACAAGACGAGACAGAATAAATCCAAAGGTATGCTGGCTTTCGTAGATATCATTCAGGGCATATTCGATGGCATAAACGCTTTTGGACGAAGACCACAGTGCACTGACAAGGGTAAAGGAAATCAATGCACCGTTGGAGTAAAGTGCCAGCTGGCTTACAAGATCGTTCAGCAGACGGGAAGTATCTTTATAGGGAATCCGTTCAAGTGCCCGATAGATGGCATCCATCATATCAGGAGTGAAAAACTGAATGACATTCATTAATGCAATAAGAAAGGGTATCAGTGATAAAAGCAGGAAAAAAGATGCCTGCGCAGCATACAGGGTTATTTTCTTATTGAGAATTTCATTTTTCAAGTCAAAGAGTGAAATAAGAATTTGCATGGGATTCCTTCCGCCTTTTTTGATTATTGTGTTGAAAAAAGTTGTGTTGAAAAAAGCCGGTCAATCAGGCAGCTGCAGGCAGTTACCTGAATTGGACCGGCTTGAACATCAGGTGTGGATCATACCAGATGATCAGAAAGAATTATGCTGGAAATATCCCATAATTTCTTCCAGTTTTTCTTTCAGTTGCTCGGATGAAATACCGTCTGCAACAGCCAGCAGTCTGCAGCGGACTCTGGTAGGGTCGTCTTCTGTAGAACCTTCCTGCTCAGAACGATAGATATCACTTCCCAGCATATTCATGACAACTGTTCTCTGATTATCCTTCATGCTGGCCTTCATCTGCATGGGAACGCCTCCCATTTCCTTAATTGAAAGAGCAACATCCTTCATGGAAAGATTCATATTCATTTCTGCAATGGGCAAAGACGCAGGAGTATGTGTAATCATAGTTCCTACAATATGGCCTCCCATGGTACCGATCATAACCTTATCTCCATTGTGATCGTGACCGCATCCGCAGGAATCCTCGTGATGGTGATCATGACCGCCGCAGCATTCGCCATCGTGATGGTGATCATGATTGCCGCAGCATTCGCCATCGCCATTGTGATCATGACCGCCGCAGCATTCCTCTTCCTGATGTTCATGCTCATGATGATGACCGCATCCGCAGCCATCCTGATGCATTAAAACGTTAATAAACTTTTCTGACATAATTTGCTTCCTCCAATAGAACATACATCGTCCCTTCTCCCGAAAAGATTGAATCTCAGTCAGAGAAGACTCTCACCTCTATAGGTGATGAGTAATAACAAACTTGTTTCAGTGAGAGTACAATCTCTGACTGAGATAAACGCTCCGCGGGGATGCGCACGGATTCGAATAGGAAAATGTTTGCTTTGCAAACCGAATCCGGCGCCAAATCTCCGCAAGCGTCGATTTGAATGAAAATATTATACTCTGAATATGGAAAAAGCACAAGTCAGAAGTTATGAGTGTCTGTCTTTTACAGAAGATGCCTGTTCTATAGAAGATGCCTGTTCACGGATCAGCCGATGCAGTTTCTGCAGGGCATGCTGTATCCCACCCACTTCATGGATGATTCCCCGCTGCACGGCTTCTTCGCCGATCAGGAGAGTACCGAGATCTTTGGTCAGTTTTGTATTTTCCATCATCATTTTTTCCAGATCTTCTTTGGCAGCAGAACTGTGATCGGCAATAAAACCGGTAATGCGATCCTGTATTCTTTTGTTATATTCAAATGTCTGTGGTGCCCCGATGACTCTTCCGCTCATCTGCACAGGATGGATGATCATGGTTCCGGTGGGTACAATAAAGGACCAGGTGGTACTGACTGCAAGGGGAACGCCGATGGAATGGCTGGCTCCCAGAACCAGTGAAACAGAAGGTTTGCTCATGGAGGCAATCATTTCCGCAATGCTGAGTCCTGCATCCACATCCCCTCCGGTTGTATTCAGCAGGATCAGCAGTCCGTCAATGGTGCAGTCATCTTCAATGATTCCAAGACGGGGCAGGATATGTTCATATTTCGTAGACTTTACCTGATTTCCGGCACATTCATGCCCTTCAATTTCGCCGATGATGGTCAGAAGATGAATATTGTGGCTGGTACAGCTGTCTGCCAGACAGGCTTCACCGGTATCATAGATCAGACGGGAACGTTCATCAGTCTTGCTTTGTCTGTTATCTTCCATTTCATAGCTGTCTGTATTTTGGGGTTGTTCTGTATTATTTCTGTTTTTCATAACATGTTCCT
Source organism: Lachnospiraceae bacterium (assembly GCA_022781515.1). Lineage (GTDB taxonomy): Bacteria > Bacillota > Clostridia > Lachnospirales > Lachnospiraceae > TWA4. The sequence goes on along the minus strand of JALETI010000020.1, from coordinate 28,432 downwards.
TTCCTTTTTTTTGACACTGATAGGATGTGTCAGAAGCAGAAAATCATTCACATATGTCAAAAAGGTTGAGTTATCATGGCAAATCGGCTATAATAGCACATGCAAAATGTGAAAACAGAGGTGATTAGATGGCAGGTGCTGGCAGGAAGACAGCAGAAAAATCAGTTAATATGAGTGTAAATCAGAAAAAAAATACAGGAAGAAAAACTTCCGCTGGCAAAAAAAAGGAAAAGATAACCGATAAATTCAGCAAAGAACGGCTTATGGCCAACAATCCGTTTAAATTAAAAAGGAATCAGAAAGGGAAGAATGCCGGAACGGTTCAGCAGCTGAGTCTGGAAGTACGCATATTTTCCGCACTGGGAGCAGCCATTATTCTGATGATGTGCAATTTCCATCTGTGTCTTGGTATCGGGGAAGTACTGTATGCTTTTATGCATGGGATGTTTGGCTGTATGGCATATATACTTCCGATTCTGTTGTTTATCGGATATGTTTTTCTGCTGTCAAATCCGGGAAGCAGTGCAGCAGTGCAGCGAGTCCGTCTTGGGGCCTCCATATATGTATTAACCTGCTGTCTGATTCATCTTCTGACAATCAGTGAAACACAGCCGTTTTCTCTGGTGTATTATTTTACGATCAGTCAGAAAGGGGTTTACGGCGGTGTGGCCGGTGGTCTGATTGCCGGTGGAATGCAGCACATTGCGGGAACCGTGGCATCCATGGTGGTTGTGATTCTGATGCTTGTGATCACAGGAATTCTGATCACGGGAAGATCGGTTCTCCTGACCTTAAAAAATCAGGCAGACAGTGCAAAAGAATTGCTTGAAAATGGTTTTGGTCAGGCAAAGGATCGGATTCAGAATCTGTTTTCCAGAGAAGAAACAGAGGATGGTTCGGAAGACTGGTTAGAAGAAACGGATCGGTCCGGTTATGAGAACGATGATTGGAATACAGAAGAGCAGGAGAGAGCTGGAACAGACCGATATGCAGACAAAGGTCTCAGACTGCATCTGGATCGAAAGGACCGAAGAGGGGATTTCCTGAAGCAGACGTTGCCATTTCTGGATGGGACCGGAAAAAATGACAGAGAAAAAAAGAAAGAACAATCAATACCCGTCTCAGAAGAGGAGAAAAAAAGGACTGCCGGTTTTGCTTGTGACTGGAAAGAAATTTTCCGTCGGAAAAACGGTTCGGCTTCTGATTCAGCCAGGGAAGCCGCAGCGGGATTGTCGGATGCGGCAGACCGGAACTGGTCAGATCAATCCGATCATTCTGTTGTACATACCAGTCAGTCTCTGAAAGAAATGGGATTTGATGTAAATCTGTTTGTGCCGGAGAAAAACGGACAACAAGAGAACACAATGGAGTCCTTTATTGCATTTGACGGAATCCGGCTGTTTTCAGATTCTTCATTCAGAGACCGTTATTCCGGTGCAGACTCCCTTTCTGAAATTGTTTTCCCGGAAGATGATTTTCCGGAAACGGACCGGAAAGGCTATTCCGACTCTGACTATGATGAATTTGATTTTTCAGAAACTTCTGATCTATCGGAATTCAATCCGGAATCGGAAGATCGTTTCCCTGCTGAACTGCCGACGGACAGCAAAAATGCAGAAGAAAAGGAAGATTGGACTGCGTATGGAGATGAAAAAGAAGATTGGACTGCGTATGAAGATGAAAAGGAAACAGCAGTGGATCTGACGGAACATGTGGTGCTGCCGGAGGATGGGCCCATTTCTGAAGCCATGAAAACAGGAACGGAACAGAAAAAGCCAGTGCATGTTCTTCATACGGCTCCGTCAGAGAGTATCTGGAAAAAAGAGACCTCGGAAGGCAGTCGGAGTACATCTGGGGCGGTATCATTTACTCCTGTGCCCAATGGACCGAAACCGAAGACGAAGGCACCGGTTGTGTATAAAAAACCGCCCACCAGTCTTCTTCGTGCCAATAAGGCTTTCAGCGGTTCTGTGGGCTCTGCTCAGGAAATGACACGGAAAAAACTGGGAGAAACACTGGAGAGCTTTGGTGTAAAGGTCAAAATGACAGGTATTTCCGTTGGCCCTTCTGTCACGAGATATGAACTGGAACCGGAGCCCGGTGTAAAGGTCAGCAGAATTGTGGCATTGCAGGATGATATCAAGCTGGCTCTGGCTGCATCCGATATTCGAATTGAAGCACCGATTCCGGGAAAATCAGCCATTGGTATTGAGGTGCCCAATCAGGACAATTCCATTGTCGGTTTCCGTGAACTGGTTGAATCCGGTGACTTCAACAGAGCCCGATCCAGACTGACAGTGGCGGTGGGCCGGGATATCAGCGGGAAAATTGTTCTGGCAGATCTGGCCAAGATGCCCCATCTTCTGATCGCCGGAGCCACTGGTTCCGGTAAATCTGTCTGTATCAATACCCTGGTTATGAGTATTATTTACAAGGCCGATCCCAGCGAAGTCAAATTGATCATGGTGGATCCGAAGGTGGTTGAATTAAGTGTCTATAACGGGATTCCCCATCTGCTGGTTCCTGTTGTAACCGATGCCCGAAAGGCAGCCAATGCACTGCGGTGGGCTGTGGATGAGATGAACAGCAGATATAAGAAATTTGCGGAATACAATGTACGAAATCTGGAAGGATTTAATGAAAAACTGAAGGAAGAAAAAAGAAGGAATCCGCAGCTGGATGAACCCCTCATGTATCAGATGGTTATCATTGTAGACGAACTGGCAGACCTGATGATGGTATCCCCCGGTGAAGTGGAAGAAGCCATCTGCCGTCTTGCGCAGATGGCAAGAGCTGCCGGCATTCATCTGGTTCTTGCAACCCAGCGTCCTTCGGTCAACGTTATCACCGGTCTGATCAAGGCAAATGTACCATCCCGTATCGCATTTGCTGTTTCCTCCGGTGTGGATTCCCGAACCATCATTGATATGAATGGAGCGGAAAAACTGCTTGGAAAGGGTGATATGCTGTTCTATCCATATGGCCTGCCCAAACCGGTACGTGTGCAGGGAGCATTTATTTCCGATACAGAAGTTTCCGATGTTGTGGAATATTTATATAAAAATAATGGTGAGATTTCCGGCAGGGAACAGATGGAACAGATGATCACCAGTGTGCAGGAAAGCAACAATCTTCGGACAGAACGGGATGAATACTTTGAAAGTGCAGCCCGTTTTATCATAGAAAAGGACAAGGCTTCCATCGGTGCGCTGCAGCGTAATTTTAAAATTGGATTTAATCGTGCAGCCCGTATCATGGATCAGCTGGCGGATGCCGGTGTCGTCGGTGAAGAAGATGGAACAAAGCCCAGAAAAATTCTTATGAGCATGGAAGAATTCAATGAATTAATCATGGGAAATTGAGAGGTATGTGTATGAAATTAGGTAAATTACTGGAAAAACTTGATTTTGAAGTATTAAAAGGAAGCCTTGATACGGAAATTACGGAGCTGGTTTACGATTCCCGTAAAGCGACAGAAGGATGTGTATTTTTGTGCATCAGCGGTACTCGCAACGACGCACATGATTATATTCCTTCCGCCATTGAAAAGGGCGCAGCAGCAGTTATCGTAGAAAAAAAGGTTGAAGTGCAGGGCAATGCAGCAGTTATTTATGTGGAATCTGCAAGAAAAGCACTGGCCTATATGTCAGCAGCCTACTTTGATTATCCTGCAGAAAAGATGACCACCATTGGCATCACCGGAACAAAGGGGAAAACCACGACTTCTTATATGGTTAAGAAAATTCTGGAGGATTCCGGACGCAAGGTTGGACTGATCGGCACCAACGGTGCCTGGATTGCCGGAAAGCATTACCCCACGAAAAACACTACGCCGGAATCCTATGAACTGGAAGCGTATTTTGCAGAAATGGTAGAAGCCGGCTGTGAATATATGGTGATGGAAGTGTCTTCCCAGGGTATCAAAATGAACCGAGTGGCTGGCTTCTTCTTCGATTATGCGTTATTTACCAATATTTCCCCCGACCATATCGGTCCCGATGAACATGCAGATTTCGAGGAATATCTGGATTATAAGAGACAGATTCTGCAGATGAGTAAGGTCGGCTATGTAAATCGGGATGATGAACATTATCATGAAATGATTAAAGGTCATACATGCAGACTTTACAGCTATGGGGAATCCGAAGATGCGGATATCCGCATGGAAGAAATTGATTATCTGAAAGCCCATGGTTTCCTTGGTTTATCCTTTGCCATTGAAGGTAAAGCCATTGGCAAAATTCATGTCAGAGTGAATATGCCCGGCTATTTCAATGCCATGAATGCCGTGGCAGCAGTCAGTGTTTGTTCTGCCATCGGCGTGACCGAAGAAGTTGTGAATCAGGCATTGGCTGAAGTTCGTGTGCGCGGACGTATGGAAATTGTCTATACTTCTGATGATAAGACCGTAATTGTAGATTATGCGCATAATGCAGTCAGCATGGAGAGTCTGCTGAAAACCCTTCGTTCCTACAATCCCAGACGTCTGGTGGTTATTTTCGGATGCGGCGGCAATCGTTCCAGACTGCGCCGTTTTGAAATGGGAGAAATTGGCGGTAAAATGGCAGACTTTTCCATTATTACTGCAGATAATTCCCGTTTTGAAAAAGTAGAAGATATTATTGAAGATATCCTGACCGGTATGAGAAAAACCGATGGTATTTATAAAGTAATCCCTGACAGAAGAGAAGCAATCGGCTACAGCATTACCCATGCGGAAGAAGGGGATATGATCTGTATTATTGGTAAGGGACATGAGGACTATCAGGAGATCGAAGGAGTAAGATATCCGTTTGATGACTGTGAGGTTGCAAAGGAGTTTTTATAAATGGTTTCAATGACAGTAAAAGAAGTACTGGAAGCCACCGGAGGAAGACTTCTGTCCGGTGATGAATCCGTTGTACTGAAAAATATCAGTATCGACTCAAGAAAAATGGAAGGGGAAGATCTGTTTGTTCCTTTTGTGGGGGAACGGGCAGATGCCCATGATTTTATCGGAAAAGCCTTTGATAATGGTGCTGCTGCATCTTTGAGTATGCGGGAAGATGTGGAAATCGGTAAGGGTCCTGTGATTCTTATCAAGGATACCATGACAGCACTGCAGGATCTGGGCAGATGGTACCGGAAAAACAGACTGGATTTTCCCATTGTCGGAATTACCGGCAGCGTGGGGAAAACATCCACCCGGGAGATGGTATTTACAGCATTATCCTCCGGGAAAAATGTTTTTTCCACCAAGGGAAATTTCAACGGGCAGATTGGCGTTCCCCTGACTTTATCCCAGATGTCTCCTGAGGATGAAGCTGCCGTTCTGGAAATGGGTATGAGCCTTCCCGGTGAAATGGCACGGATTTCCAATGTTGCCTGTGTGGATTATGCCGTTATGACTAATATCGGCATTTCCCATATTGAAAATCTGGGCAGCCAGCAGAATATCTGTGCGGAAAAACTTCATATTATCGATGGTATGAAAGACGGAGGCGTTCTGATTCTGAATGGAGACGATCCCATTCTTGCGGAAGTAAAAACAGACCGGAATATCCGGATTGTGTTTTACGGCAGCGGTCCAGGCTGCAAATATCAGGTTCAGAATATTCGTACCGAAAACAACAGGGCTGTATTTGATGCATTCATTGAAGGAAAGATCTATACAGTTGCCCTGAAGGTTCCCGGAATTCATAATGTGATGAATGCCATGGCTGCCCTTGCGGTTTCTGCTGAAATGGGCATTGATATCCGGGGCGCTGTGGATGCACTGGAACAGTTTGAAGGCTTTTCCAGAAGACTGGAAATCATTGAGGACAGAGGAATTACCATTATTGATGATGCATATAATGCAAGTCCGGATTCCATGAAGGCGGCTTTGCAGGTACTGGATTCCATGAGTGCCGGAGGTCGTAAGATTGCGGTTCTGGCGGATATGCTGGAACTGGGAGAAAAGGCACCGGAATACCATTTTGATGTTGGTGTTTATGCAGTGGATAAACGAATTGACACCTTTGTCATGATCGGAGATCTTTCCTGGTGGATCGGTCGTGCAATTGATCAGTACAGTGATGTTCCGACGAAATATTTCAGAACCAATGCAGAGGCAGCAGAGTGGCTGAAAGGGTATATCAATGAGGACGATATGATTCTGTTTAAGGGTTCCAATTCCATGAAATTAAAAGAAGTGATTGATGCAGTCAGGGAAAGGGAGGCATAACTCTGAACGAGCAATACGTACAGGTTATTCTGGATATTACCAGTGGAAATCTTGATAAAACATTTCAGTACAGAATACCGGACCGGCTGATCGGATGTATCAGACCCGGTCAGCAGGTACTGGTTCCCCTTGGAAAAGGAAACCGCCCGGTGAAAGCCTATGTGATGGAGCTGGAGGAGAAACCGGTCTGTGACCCTGTACGGATCAAGGAAATACTGGAGATTCCCGATGATGGAATTCCGGTTGAATCACAGCTGATTGAACTGGCTGCCTGGATGAAACGACAGTATGGTGCCGCAATGATTCAGTGCCTCAAAACGGTGCTCCCCGTGGCCAGAAAGATCAGACAGATAGAAAAAAAGGAAATCAGAAGAAAAGTGGATCCGGAAACGTATTCTTCCAGTTTAAACGAATATATCCGCAAAAATAATCATGCACGGGTCCGTCTGCTTAACGCCATTCCGGAAAAGGGAGCTGTACCATATGAGCTGGTGACTCAGAAACTGCATGTTTCTGCAGCTGTCATCCGCGGTCTGGTTCAGAAAGGGCTGATTGAGGTTCAGTCGAAAAGTGTTTTCCGTACGCCAATACGGGAGCAGGAAAGAAAAGAGGATCATCTGACTTTGAATCCTTTCCAGACACAGGCGCTGGAGCAGCTTAAGGAGGAATTATTCCGTCCGGAAAAAAAACGCCCCTGTCTGTTGTATGGAATTACAGGAAGTGGAAAAACTCTTGTGTATATGGAACTGATTGAGGAAATGCGTAAGCGGGGGAAACAGACGATTGTGCTGATTCCGGAAATTGCTCTCACCTACCAGACCGTCATGCGGTTTTATAATCGCTTTGGAGACCGGGTTTCTTTTATTAACTCCCGGCTGTCCCAGGGAGAACGATATGACCAGTTTCTGAAAGCAAAAGAAGGTCTTCTGGATGTCATGATCGGTCCCAGGTCAGCTGTATTCACTCCATTCCCCAATCTTGGACTGATTATTATGGATGAAGAACATGAAGGGGCTTATAAAAGTGAGTCAACACCCCGATATCATGCCAGAGATATTGCTGTCAAGCGGGCACAGATGTGCAATGGACTGGTGGTTCTCGGATCTGCCACACCGTCCATGGAAGCCTGTTATCAGGCGGCAATCGGGAATTACCGGATGGTGCAGATGAAACAAAGAGCCAGAGAAGATGCACAGCTTCCGGCTGTTTCTGTCGTGGATATGCGGCAGGAGATGATAGCAGGAAATAAAAGCATATTCAGCCGTCTGCTGTATGAAAAACTGAAGGAGCGTCTGGAGCGGGGCGAACAGTCCATGCTGTTTCTGAATCGAAGGGGATACTCCACCTTTGTCAGCTGCCGTTCCTGCGGAGAGGCGGTAAAATGCCCCCATTGTGATGTGACCCTGACGCAGCATCGCAATGGACAGCTGAGATGTCATTACTGCGGATATACCATACCTCCGGTTCGAACCTGTCCCAGCTGCGGATCACCGTATGTTGCCGGATTTGGCACGGGAACCCAGAAGGTGGAGGAGCGGCTGCAGGAACTGTTTCCGGAGGCACGTATCCTTCGGATGGATATGGATACCACCCAGGGAAAAAACGGACATGAAAAGATTATTGAGCAGTTTTCCAATGAAGAGGCTGATATCCTGATTGGAACGCAGATGATTGTAAAAGGACTGGATTTTGGAAAGGTAACGCTGGTGGGAGCTCTGGCAGCAGATACTTCTTTATTTACCAATGATTTTCGAGCCTGTGAGCGTACATTTCAGCTGCTGACGCAGGCAGCGGGAAGAGCAGGGAGAAGCGGTCTGCCGGGAGAAATGATCATTCAGACGTATAAACCGGATCATTACAGCATTGAAACGGCTTCCAGACAGAGTTATGAAAGTTTCTACAAAGAAGAGATCCGGTATCGGAAAATGCTGCGGTATCCTCCATGCAGCTGTATGACGGAGGTGATTTTTTCATCTCCATCGGAACACAATGCGGCAGAACTTGCTTCCATGACAGCAGATGAACTGCGAAAACGTGCAGCAGAAAACGGCATGCAGATTCTTGGTCCTTCTGCAGCATCCATTGGAAAAATCAATGATATATATTATTATCATATTTTTTTAAGATGTCAGAGCCGTGATCTGATGAATCAGGAACTGGCGTTTATTAATTCCAGTACAGAATGGACGAAAAACAAAAAAAATGTTATGATACAGTTTGATATTCTTTAGGAGGTTGTGAATATGTCATTAAGAACAATTCGCGTGGAAGGCGATGAAATATTAGGTAAAGTCAGTAAACCGGTAAAAGAAATGACTGCAAGAAATAAGCAGCTGATTAGCGACATGCTGGAAACCATGTACGATGCACAGGGCTGCGGACTGGCTGCTGTACAGGTGGGGATTCTGAAACGGATTGTTGTAATCGATGTGGGAGAAGGTCCGATCATTCTGATTAATCCGGTTATCACAGAAACCTCCGGTGAGCAGACAGGTTATGAAGGCTGTCTGAGTGTTCCCGGAAAACGTGGTATTGTTACAAGACCGGAATATGTAAAAGTACATGCTCTCAATGAGAATATGGAAGAGTACGATGTGGAAGGCACTGAACTTCTTGCACGTGCCATCTGCCATGAACTTGCTCATCTGGATGGTGAACTGTATACAGAGCTGGTGGAAGGTGCACTGGAAGATGTGGAATATGACGATGAGTTTGAAGATGAAGAATACGATGAGGAGTTTGAAGAATAAATGCGTATAGTATTTATGGGTACGCCGGATTTTGCGGCTGCACCTCTTGAAACAATTATTAATAGCGGAAAACATCAGGTGACTGCAGTGATTACACAGCCTGATAAGCCCAAAGGAAGAGGAAAAAGCATGCAGTTTCCTCCGGTAAAGGAAAAGGCCCTGGAATATGATATTCCGGTCTGGCAGCCGGTGCAGGTGAATTCAGAAGAGATGATAGCTGTTTTGAAAGAACAGAATCCGGACTGTATTGTGGTGGCTGCATTTGGTCAGCTTCTGAAAGAAGAAATTCTGAATCTTCCCAGATTTGGCTGTATTAATATCCATGCATCTCTTCTCCCGAAGCTGCGGGGGGCAGCTCCCATCCAGTGGGCAGTCATTCAGGGCGATGAAACAGCCGGCGTTACAACCATGTGGATGGATAAGGGACTGGATACCGGAGATATGCTTTTGAAAAAAGAAATCCGTCTGGCAGAAGACGAAACCGGAGGCAGTTTATTTGACCGCTTAAGTGAATGCGGATGCGAACTGATTCTGGAAACACTGGATGCACTGGAAAATGGTACTGCAGTCAGAACGCCCCAGACCGGTGAGAGCACCTATGCAAAAATTCTGACAAAGAACACAGGAAATATTGACTGGAATCAGTCCGCTGTACAGATTGAGAGACTGATTCGCGGTCTGAATCCCTGGCCCAGTGCATTTTCCTATCTGAATGGGAAAATGATCAAAATCTGGTCCGCGAGAGTGAATGAGATGCATAAGGGAGAACCAGGAGAAATCATTCATGCAGATAAATCATCTTTCATTGTCTGCTGTGGAGAAAAGAGTCTGGAAATCCTGGAATTACAGGCAGAAGGAAAAAAACGGATGTCCTGTGATGCCTGGCTTCGGGGCGTCAGAATCGAAAATGGTATGAAGTTTGCAAAGGAACGATAAATATGTTTTGGGATTCAACGTATATTTTGGTAATTATTGGCGCGGTTTTATGTTTGCTTGCGCAATCAGGCGTTACAACGACCTACGCCAGATATTCCAGGGTACAGAGTCGTAATCATATGACCGGTGCCCAGGCAGCGCAGCGAATTCTGCAGGCCAATGGAATCTATGATGTGCGGATTGAGCATGTTTCCGGAAATCTGACGGATCACTATGATCCGAAGAATCGTGTGCTGAGACTTTCCGATTCCGTTTACGGATCCACTTCCGTTGCGGCAATCGGTGTGGCGGCCCATGAATGCGGACATGCTTTGCAGCATCACAGAGGATATCTGCCTCTGCAGTTTCGAACCATGCTGTATCCGGTGGCCAATATCGGCTCGCAGCTTTGCTGGCCGCTGATTCTGGCAGGAATTATGTTCAGCTATACCTTTGTGGAAATCGGTATTTTTATGTTCTGTGCAGTTGTATTGTTTCAGATTATTACACTGCCGGTGGAATTTAATGCTTCTTCAAGGGCATTGAGAATTCTTGGTGATTCCGGTATGCTGTATGAAGATGAAGTGAAGTCCACGAGAAAAGTGCTGCGGGCAGCAGCTCTGACATATGTTGCCAGCGTTGCCAGTGCGGTACTTCAGCTGCTGAGATTACTGCTGCTGTTTGGAAACAGGAGAGATAATGATTAATCTTCGATTTGCATCCTGGAAAGTATTATTCCAGGTACTGGAAAAAAATCAGTTTTCCCATCTGGAATTGCAGAAACTGTTTAAAGAAGAGAAGGAACTGGAAGCACGAGATCGTGCTTTTATTGAGCGGGTTGTCCGGGGAACTCTGGAACACTTATACGAGATCAACAGCTGGATTGATCATTTTTCCAGGGTGCCGGTTTCAAAACTGAAACCGGCAATCCGCGTGAATCTGCAGCAGTCGGTTTACCAGATTTTATTTATGGACAGTGTACCGGACAGGGCTGTCTGCAATGAAGCGGTAAAACTTGCTGAAAAAACCGGTTTTCGGACATTAAAGGGCTATGTAAATGGTGTATTAAGGACCATCGGAAGGGAACATGCAAGTGGATTTTGTCCATGGAAGGAAATTCCGCAGGGAGAGAAACTTCTGGGATTGAAATACTCCATGCCGGAATGGATTATAAAACGGTTTGTAACCATGTTCGGTTATGAAAAGGCAGAAACGATTTTTCAGTGCTTTGGAAATCCGGTTCGTTTAGCCATTTATCGGAATAAAAACAGAATTACGTCAGAAGAATTAAAGAATAACCTGACCATAGCCGGTGCAGATCCGGAACCACTGCCCTACGGTCTGGATGGGTTTTATCTGAATCATGGTGCAGATCTGGAAAGACTCAGGGATTTTCAGGATGGTAACTTTATGATTCAGGATATCAGTTCCATGATTCAGGGACTGATTACCTCTGCCGGACAGAATCAGTGCGTATTCGATGTCTGTGCAGCCCCCGGCGGCAAATCCATCCATGCAGCAATTGATATGCAGGGAAGCGGAATGGTTTATTCATTTGACGTGAGTGAATATAAAACCTCCATGATCCGGGAAAATGCAGAAAGAATGCAGATCCGGAACATACGGATTTCTGTTCAGGACGCAACGGTTTTTAATCCCGAACTGGAAAATAAGGCGGATATTCTGATTGCGGATCTTCCCTGCTCCGGTCTTGGAATTATGGGAAGAAAACCGGAAATCCGATACAATATTCGTGAGAAAGATATTCAGGAACTTGCTTTCTTACAGAAAAAAATACTGGATACGGTATGGAAATATGTGAAACCAGGCGGAAGACTGGTTTACAGTACATGTACGCTCAGCATGGAAGAAGATGAAGAAAATTTCCGTTACCTGACGGAAAAACTTCCATTTGATGCGGAATCACTGGAACCGTATTGCACCGATGATCTGATCTGTCCCACAAAATCACTGGGTTACATGAAACTGATACCCGGAGAATTTTCAGGTGACGGTTTCTTTATCGGAAGTGCAATACGAAGGAAATAGGAATATGAAAGAAATGACAAAGGATACTCTCCCGGATATCCGGTCTCTGTCCATGGCAGAGCTGGAAGAACTTCTTCTGTCCATGGGAGAAAAAAAATTCAGGGCAAAACAGATCTATGAGTGGCTGCATGTGAAGAAAGCCGTGAGTTTTTCAGAAATGACCAATCTGTCCAACGCACTTCGCAGGAAACTGCAGGAACAGACCCACCTTGTATCATTGAAAAAAGTCGAAGAGCTGGTATCGGCTCTGGATGGAACAAGAAAGTACCTGTTTGAACTGGATGATCACAATGTGATTGAGAGTGTCTGGATGGAATATCATCATGGAAACAGTGTATGCATTTCCTCCCAGGCAGGATGCCGGATGGGATGCAGATTCTGTGCTTCCACGCTGAATGGTCTGGAAAGACAGCTGTCAGCTTCCGAAATGCTGGAACAGGTATACCGGATTTCCGCTGAAACGGGAAAACGGGTGGACAATATTGTAATCATGGGTTCCGGTGAACCGTTGGATAACTATGATAATGTTGTCCGGTTCCTTCAGCTGATCACAGATCCTGCTGCCGGCGGAATCAGCCGAAGAAACATTACCCTGTCTACCTGCGGTCTTGTTCCTCAGATCAGAAAACTGGCAGATGAAAATTATGGAGTTACGCTGGCACTGTCACTTCATGCAGCCGATGATAATACCAGACAGCAGCTGATGCCCATTGCAAAAAAATATGCACTGAAAGATGTATTAGCAGCCTGTGATTATTATTTTGAAAAAACAGGACGCAGAATCAGCTATGAATACAGTCTGGTGAAAGGTGTAAATGATTCAGCCGGAGAGGCCGAAAAGCTCTCCGCATTGCTGAAGGGGAAGAACTGTCATGTGAATCTGATTCCTGTAAATCCGGTAAAGGAAAGGGAGTTTGAAACAGTAACCCGTTCCTATGCAGTACAGTTTCAAAATATGCTTGAAAAAAATGGAATAAATGCTACTATAAGAAGAGAAATGGGACGTGATATTCAGGGAGCCTGTGGACAGCTTCGGAGATCGTATAAGTCTTCTGCAGGCAGTTCCGGCTGATTCTCCGAATTTGTTTTCAAACACCCGGAGAAGGAAAGAAAGGAGGTTGCCTTGGAATCATTTGCTGTATGTGATATAGGGAAGAGCAGGGACATGAATCAGGATGCTGTGTTTTCCAGCTGTTTTCCAATCGGTAATCTGGACAATCTTTTTATTGTTGCAGATGGAATGGGCGGGCATAATGCAGGAGATTATGCTTCTACTTATGCAGTCGGAAGATTGCATTCACTGATGGAAACGCCGGAAGAAGGGTCTGTATCCCTGCAGATGCAGGTAAACTATGCCATCATTAATCGTGAAATCTTTGAAAAAGGACAGCTGAATCCGGAATTAAGCGGGATGGGAACAACACTGGTTGCCTGTACAATCGATAAAGAATTTGTCATGACTGCCGCCAACGTGGGAGACAGCCGCTTATATGTTTATCATAAGACAGGTGCTCTGCGGCAGATTACCAGAGACCACAGCTATGTGGAGGAACTGGTGCGTAGAGGGCAGATTACCAGAGACAGTGATCTGTATCAGCTGTCAAAAAATATCATCACCCGTGCAATCGGCGCTGATTTTGATGTGGAAACGGATATTTTCCAGCTGGAACTGGAAGCCGGCGATCAGATTCTTTTATGTTCAGATGGTCTGACCAATATGGTGACAGATGATGAAATATCGGATATACTGAAATGTACATTCAGTTTAAAGGAAAAAGCGGAAAAATTGGTGCAGATGGCCAATGATGCAGGCGGAACGGATAATATTTCTGTGGTTCTTGTGAAACTGCCTGAAGACATCATTTCTGTATCAGAAACAGATTCCGATACAGAAGAAATAGAAATGAGAGGTCTGTAGCGTATGAATAGAATCGGAGTAGTACTTGCTGACAGATATACGTTGTTGGAGTTAATCGGATCAGGCGGAATGGCAGATGTCTATAAAGCCTCAGACAAAAAACTGAACCGTTGTGTGGCGGTAAAAATATTAAAAAGCGAATTCAGTTCAGATGAGAATTTTATTAATAAATTTAAACAGGAAGCAATGGCGGCAGCCAGTATTTCCAATCCCCATGTGGTAAACGTATATGATGTCGGAGAAGAAGATGATATTAATTATATTGTCATGGAACTGGCAGATGGAATTACCCTGAAAGAACTGATTCAGAAGAAAGGCAAACTGGAAATCATTGAATCCATTCAGATTGCCATGCAGATTGTAAATGGCATCAAGGAAGCACATATGCATGGCATCATTCATCGGGATATTAAACCGCAGAATGTAATGGTTTCAGCGGATGGAAAAGCGAAAGTTATGGATTTCGGTATTGCCAGAGCAGTGACCGCTCAGACGATTACTGCCAATACCGTTGGATCTGTACACTATATTTCACCGGAACAGGCACGTGGAAGTGCCTGTGATGAGCGATGTGATATTTATTCAATTGGTATCACCTTGTATGAAATGATTACCGGAAGAGTTCCCTTTGACGGGGAATCTACAGTTGCAATTGCACTGGCTCATATCAAGGAACCGATTACACCACCCAGTGTATACGATCCGATGATTCCGGTAAGTCTGGAAAAGATTATCATGAAATGTACGCAGAAAAAACCGGAATTTCGTTATTCTTCTGCGGACGAATTGCTTGAGGATCTGAAAAAGGCACTGATGACACCGGATGCAGATTTTGTAAGAGAGGTTGTGGTGCCCGAGACTGGCGGAACCCGTGTTTTTTCAGACGGTGATGCAAAACGGATCAAAGAGGAAACATCCAGTAAACATGTATCTGTAAAAACTCAGGAAGAAGAAGATTATCAGATGGGTCTTGAAGAAACTGATGAAGAGGAAATAGAAGAGGAAAAAGAAGGCAAAATAGAAAAAATCGTACTGGGCATAGGTATCGGAGCGCTGATTCTTGTTCTTCTGATCGGAGGAATTCTGATCGGAAAAGCACTGCATCTTTTTCCCCGGTCAACCGAAATTTCAGAAAGCGGAGAAACAGTACTGGGCAGCAACGAAGTCTACATGCCGAAGGTTGCCGGTTATCTGCAGGAAGAGGCTGAAGAAATATTGAATGACAGTGAACTGGGATGTCGGATTGAGACAAAATCCGATGATAAAGTGGAAATCGGTTATGTTATTTCGGCTTCAGAAGAAGAAGGGGCTGTTGTGACCAAACACAGCATGATTACACTGTATGTCAGCAGCGGAAAGGATACGATTCCGATTCCGGAAACCATTATCGGCATGGAGAAGGATGCAGCTGAAAAAGTGTTAACGGATATGGGCCTGGTTGTTCGTTTCAAGGAAGGCAGTTCGGATGAAGTGGAATTCGGTCAGGTGTTTGACTGTGAGCCTGGTGTCCGGAAAGAAGTTGCAGTTGGAAGTACGATTACACTGTTTATCAGCAGTGGAGAAATCGTCCGGATGCAGAAGGTTCCCAATCTGTTGAACCGTTCTTCTGAAATGGCCAAATTTATGGTTGAAACAGCAGGATTTGTTGCAAATCCCAGTTTTGAATATGATGATACCGTTCCAAAAGACAGTGTTATCAGTCAGAAACAGGAACCCGGTTCCAAACTGGAAGAAGGTTCTGAAATCGAATATGTCATCAGTCTTGGCAAAGAACAGAAAATGGTCAAAATACCCTCGCTCCTTCGCTACAGCCAGGAAGATGCGGTTAAAATCCTGAAAGATGCCGGTCTGGAAGTGGGTAATGTAAAACAGGAACACAGCGATTCGCCGGTTGGCACGGTTATCCGACAGAGTCCGGAAAGCGGAACCGAACTGGAACAGGGGGAATCGGTTGATCTGGTCATCAGTCTTGGACCGGAAACTGCTGAAACAGAAAAACCCGGATCGGATGCCACAACGGAAAGCAACGCACTGGAGAATCAGAATGATAAAGGGGAATCGAGTGTAGTGATCAGCCAGCAGGTCGGTTCCGGAAAGGATGAGAATGAATAAAACCGCTTCCGGCAGAATTGTAAGAGGTGTAGGTGGATTTTACTATGTTCATCTTTCAGATGGAGATATTTATGAGTGCCGTGCAAAAGGCATTTTCCGCAATAAAATGATCAAACCGCTGGTAGGAGATCTGGTGCGGATCGATATTCTGGATGAAGATGAAAAAAAGGGGAATCTGATCGAAATATATCCAAGAAAATCGGAACTGTTTCGTCCGGCTTCCGCCAATGTTGATCAGGCAGTGGTATTATTTGCAGCCAGAAATCCCGATCCCAATTATATTCTGCTGGATAAGTTTCTGATTACCATGAATACGATGAATCTCCCTGTAATTTTGTGTTTTAACAAAATTGATCTGGTCAGTGAAGAGGAAATTGAACGATTAAAAAGTATCTATCAGGATGCAGCGGAACTGTATTTTATCAGTGTTGATCAGAAGAAAGGACTGGATGTTCTGAAAGAGAAACTGAAAGGCCGTACCACTGTTCTTGCAGGTCCATCCGGTGCAGGGAAATCTTCATTTCTGAATTATTTCTGCGCGGAAAATGCAATGCAGACCGGTACAGTCAGTGAAAAAATCGGCAGAGGCAGGCACACAACCAGACATGCACAGCTGTTTTATGTGGACTTTTCGGATGAAACCGAAGCCACTGACAGAAAAGAAGAGCTGACATATCTGATGGACACACCAGGCTTCAGTTCCATGATGCTGAAGGATATTTCATTCAAAGAACTGCGGTTTTATTATCCGGAATTTGATGCCTATGAAGGAACCTGCAGATTTCAGGGATGTGTTCATGTATCGGAACCGGATTGTTCCGTTAAAAGTGCTGTAAAGCAAAAAATGATTGTAAAAGAACGATATGATTCATACTGTTATCTGTATGAAGAATTGAAACAAAAGAAAACCTATTAGCAGATCATTTTTGATTCTGTGTATGGAACAGAAGGGAGAAAAACGATGAAATATCTTGCACCATCCGTATTATCCGCAGATTTTTCAAAGCTGGGGGATGAAGTACGCCTTGTGAGTGAGGCCGGAGCAGAGTACATCCATCTTGATGTCATGGATGGTATGTTTGTTCCCAATATTACTTTTGGAGCACCTGTGATCAAAAAGATTCGTCCATATAGTGATAAAGTTTTTGATGTGCATCTGATGATTGAAGATCCGGGCAGATATGTCAGAGATTTTGCCGATGCCGGTGCAGATATTATCAGCATACATGCAGAAGCATGTACACATCTGGACCGCAATCTGAATCAGATACATGATCTGGGACTGAAAGCTGGTGTTGTTTTAAACCCTGCCACTCCCCTCAGCGCGATTGAATGGGTACTTGATCTGGCTGATATTGTTATGCTCATGACAGTGAACCCCGGATTCGGCAACCAGAAGTTCATTCCCTATTCTGTTAATAAATTAAAAGAGCTGAAAAAGATGATTACAGAACGCAATAGCAGTACGCTGATTGAACTGGATGGCGGTGTTACACTGGATAACTGTGCCATGCTGATGGAGGCAGGCGCGGATATTCTGGTGGCAGGATCTGCAGTCTTTAAAAATGATGCAGCAGCCAATGTTCGTGCGTTCCATGAAATTATGAAACAGTTTTAGGGGAGATATACATTGAGGCGATATCTGATCTTAACAGGAGGCAGCGTAGATTTCCCGTCTGCCTCTGTTTTTATGAAAAAAAACTGCTATACGACAGCAATAGCGGTGGATGGCGGTATGAATGCGGCAAAAAAACTGGACATCATACCGGATTACTGTGTTGGAGATTTTGATTCTGTTGATCCGGATGTGTACCGGTATTTTCAATCCATAAAGGGAATTCGCTGGGAACAGCATCTCCCGGAAAAGGATGAGACCGATACGGAACTGGCCATCCGTCTGGCCCTGGAAACGGGAGCAGAAGAAATTCATATTTTTGGTGCCACGGGAACCAGGCTGGATCATACCTTTGCCAATATGGGATTGCTGGAAATACCCATGCGGAAAAAAATCCCCTGCTGGCTGGTGGATGGTCATAACCAGATTACGATGATCAATTCCGATATCACCGTCCGAAAAGAAGATTCCTTCGGCAAATATCTGTCACTGCTTCCCTATTCAGACAAAGTAACCGGTGTAACATTGAAAGGATTGAAGTATCCGCTGGAAAATTATACTTTTGTAAAGGGGAACAGTCTTGGTGTCAGCAATGAAATCACAGAGGAACAGGCAGAAATAAGGATAAAATCAGGGGAACTGCTGCTGATTATGTCAAAAGACTGAGGATTGGAGAAAACATGAAAAAGAAATTGGTACTTGCTTCGGGGTCACCCAGAAGAAAGGAAATTTTATCTCAGGCAGGATTCTCTTTTCGGGTTCTTCCTGTTGATGCAGATGAAAGCCTGGAAAATCGCGATCCGGAAGAAATGGTTCAGATTCTTGCCGGCAGAAAAGCAGCTGCCTGCATGGACTTATTAAAGAAGACAGAAGGAAATCCAGAAAATCTGCTTGTCCTGGGAGCAGATACCGTGGTGGTGTATGACCATACCATCCTTGGAAAACCCTCTGATCGGGAAGCTGCAGCAGATACCCTCAGAAGCCTTCAGGGAAAATGCCATAGTGTCTATACCGGTTTTTCTCTGATATGGATGGATGAGCAGAATCAGATACAAAGTGCAGTATCGGCAGAAAAAACAAATGTGTTTTTTTATCCCATGTCTGAGGAGGAAATTCACTTTTACGTAAACACCGGAGAGTGTGATGACAAGGCTGGTTCCTATGCAATACAGGGAATCGGAATGCGATATATTGAAAAAATTGAAGGAGATTATCACAATGTGGTCGGATTGCCTTTGGGACGTCTGTATCAGACCTTAAAATCAAATCATCTTGAAATAGAGGAAGCTGCCTATGATGAAAACAGATAAAAGGATTCACTGTGTGAAAAGGATTTTTTTAGCAGCAATGATTTTTGCAGGAATTGCAGTTTTTTGTACTGGTTGTCACAAAGAGGATCATAAAAAAAAGGAAATACAGATTGTCAAACCCATGGCTGATTCTGAATTGTTTAAAATCGGTGATGAAATCTGTTCGGTATCAGAAGCTGATATCCTGATTGCAGCACAGAAAAAACTAATTGAAGAAATCTACGGGTCCGAAATCTGGTCAGTAAAAACCGAAGAGGGCACTTTTGATACGACAATGAAAAAAACAATGCTGGATTATCTTGCACGATTGAAAACCATGAAACTGATGGCAGAAGAAAACGGAATCGTCATTTCTGCAGAAGATGACAGAAAATTGAAGCAGGCAGCAGATACGTATTTTCAGGCACTGACGGAATCAGAAAAAGAAGAAATGGAAATCGATCGGGAAGAAATTCAGGATATTTTCCAGTCGTATTACTATTATAATCGACTTCTTGATTATATGACCTCGAATCTGAATCTTGAAATATCCGACAGTGAAGCAAGGGTGATGGAATTAGCAGTGATTTTTATTGCAAAAAACGGAGAAGACAGATCTGCATATGCTTCGCAGGTCAGAGCTGAGGCTGCGGCAGCAGAAGATTTTCTATCTTATGCGGAAAAGGTGAATGAAAACGGTAGTATAAAGCGGAAAATATCAAGAAATCAGATGCCCGGTGAAATTCGGGACAAGATATTTTCCATGAATCAGGGAGCTATCAGCGATGTACTGGAAGCCTCAGATGGATATTACATCATTCAATGTGTCAATGATTATGACAGAGAAGGGACATTGCAGTATAAAAATGAAATAATCCGACAGAAAAAAGAAGACTATTTCAATCAGGAGTACCAGTCCTTTATGGATTCTGTGACTGCCCAGATCAATCAGAAAGTATGGGATTCCATTTCAATCAGCGAATTGAAGGTTCCTTCTGAGGCTGATTTTTTTGATATATTCAATGCTGCCATGGAGTAGCATATAGAAATACAAATTATTGTTCCTGTTCAGAGCCAGCCTCGAAAACACTGATTTTTTCTAAATACGAGTATATTATTAGCACTCATCTTAAATGAGTGCTAATTTTTCCTTGACAAATGAATCATACGGTATTATGATAACTGTGTTGCATCGAAATTGAATATTCCATCATCCGTATTCGATGGAGCAAATTTGAAATATATGAGAATTGGAGTGAAGGACATGGCAGTAAAGTCAGGTAATTTAACAATTAACAGCGAAAACATTTTCCCTATTATCAAAAAGTGGCTGTATTCAGATCATGATATTTTCTATCGTGAACTCGTTTCCAATGCGTGTGACGCAATTACAAAGCTGAAAAAACTGGAAGTTATGGGAGAGTATTCATTCCCTGAAAATTATAAAGCAAAAGTCACTATTGCCGTTGATGCAGAAGAAAAGTCAATCACGATTTCTGATAATGGTATTGGCATGACCTTTGAGGAAGTGGATGAGTACATTAACCAGATCGCTTTTTCCGGTGCAGCTGATTTCCTGGAAAAATACAAAGATAAGACCAATGAAGATCAGATCATCGGTCATTTCGGGCTTGGATTCTACTCTGCATTCATGGTTGCAGATAAAGTTACAATTGATACCCTTTCCTGTAAAGAAGGATCGGAGGCTGTTCACTGGGAATCCGAAGCCGGTGTGGATTTTGAAATGAGTGCTGGTGAGAAAGCAGAAGTCGGTACATCCATCAAGCTGTATCTTAACGAAGACAGCTATGAATTCTGCAACGAATACCGTGCAAAAGAAGTCCTTGAAAAATATTGTTCCTTTATGCCTTCTGAAATTTATCTGGAGGTGGCAGGAAAAGAACCTGAAACCGAAACCATCAATGAAGATGAAGTGCTGGATACCGATGTGGTTGTAGAACGTTTTACCGAGGATGCAGAAACGGAAGAAGTGGAGAAAGAAGACGGAACCAAAGAACTGGTTGAAATCAGACCGGCTCAGAATAAGGCAAAGATTCAGAAGAGACCGGTTCCCGTCAATGAAACTAATCCGTTATGGAACAAACATCCCAACGACTGTACCGATGAAGAATACAGAGAATTTTACAGAAAAGTATTCCATGACTATAAGGAGCCTCTGTTCTGGATCCATCTGAACATGGACTATCCTTTCAAGCTGAAAGGTATTCTGTATTTCCCCAAGATCAATATCGAATATGAATCTGCAGAAGGCGTAATCAAGCTGTACAACAATCAGGTATTCATTGCAGACAATATCAAAGAGGTTATTCCCGAATTCCTGATGCTGTTAAAGGGTGTGATCGACTGTCCGGATCTTCCTTTGAATGTATCCAGAAGTGCATTGCAGAACGATGGTTTTGTAAAGAAGATTTCCGATTATATCACCAAAAAGGTTGCAGACAAGCTGTCCGGTATGTGCAAGGTGGACCGTGAAAACTACGAGAAGTACTGGGATGATATCAATCCTTTCATCAAGTACGGCTGCCTGAGAGACGAAAAATTCGATAAGAAGATGAAAGACTTCATGCTGTATCATACAACAGAAGGTAAATTTGTCACACTGGCAGATGAGCTGGAAAAGAATAAAGAGAAATACGAAAATAAGGTATTCTATACAGACGATACCAAAGCGCAGGCTCAGTATATTACCATGTTTACCAATGAAGAAATCGAAGTGGTTGTACTGAACCAGAAGATTGATACACCTTATATTCAGCATCTGGAACAGGCAAATGAAGGTCTGAAATTCATCCGTGTTGACTCCGATCTGAACGATATTTTTAAAGATGAAACCGATGAAGAACAGAAGAAGTCACTGGAAGAAGCCACCAAAGCCATGGGTGAACTGTTCAAGAAAGTGATGCCGGAAGAAACTGTGGAAATTGCCGTTGAAAAGCTGAAAGATGCAGACGTGGCATCTGTAATCACCTTCTCAGAAGAAGGACGCAGAATGCAGGATATGATGAAGATGTATGGCATGGACGCATCCATGTTCGGCGGCAAAGACCTGAAGCTGGTTCTCAATGCAAACCATCCTCTGGTTGACTATATCATGAAGAATGAAGAAGCTGCCAATACAGCTGATATCTGTGCACAGCTTTATGATTTGGCTCTGTTAAAACATGGCAGTCTGAGTCCTGAAAGAATGGCTGAATTCGTAACAAGAACCAACAAGATCATGCTGGAGATGAATCAGTAATCGACGGAAACAGCAGGGAATATACCAGATAAAATAATATGTAAATAATTTACCCCCTTCAATAGGATACTATCTGAATTTAGTTTGTTGATTTTACAAAGCAAATTACAGGTAATTCTGTTGAAGGGGGTAAATTTGTTCGTAATTTATACTGCATCGCCGCGGTCACTTACCAGGTGATAACCGGCCTTTTCCACCCGTGCGGAAAGGCATCCCCAGCACTGGGCAGCCTCTTCTCCGATACAGATTTTATTGTCATAAAGCTCGTACTGTTTTCTGTTTTTTACCGGTGAAAGGTTCGGCATGACCACATTTGCTCCCGCTTGCAGTCCCTTCTCTCTGCCCTGGGGATCCATGGTTCCAAGCGCTGTGGTTGCAGGGAGCAGCACCTGTGGAAGGATGATACGGATGATGGAAAGCAAAAACAGAGTCATCTCCACACTACCGGCGCTTTCCTTTGCAAATATCGTATCATGATGCGGAATGAAGGGACCGATTCCCACCATCTGCGGTTTCAGGTCTTTCAGAAAAATCAGATCTTCTGCGATATGGTGATAAGTCTGTCCCGGAGAACCCACCATAAATCCTGCGCCTGTCTGGTATCCCAGTTTTTTCAGTGTATACAGACACTGTTTTCTTGCCGCCAGACTCATACTTTCAGGATGAAGTTTTCGGTAATGCTCGTCATTGGCCGTTTCGTGTCTCAGAAGATATCGGTCGGCACCGGCTTCCCGGAAACGGCGGTAACTTTCCTCGGATTTTTCACCGATTGACAAAGTCAGCGCACAGTCAGGAAAGCGAGTTTTTATACTTCGGATAATCTCCACCATCCGGTCATCTGTATAATAGGGATCTTCACCGCCCTGAAGGACAAAGGTATGAAAACCAAGACGGTATCCTTCTTCACAGCAGGAAAGAATCTCCTCTTCTGTCAGACGATATCGGACTGCATTGCGGTTTCCGGCACGGATTCCGCAGTAATAGCAGTTGTTTTTGCAGTAATTGGTAAATTCAATCAGCCCCCGTGTATATACTTTGTCCCCATAATACTGTTTTCTCAGTCTGACAGCTTCATCAGCCAGCAGCTTTACAATATCCTGATTCTGATACTGTTCCAGCAGTTTCACATATTCGTCCATGGATAGTTCATGATTTCTGATCAGTTTTTCTGCTAAATGAATCCCGTTCAACATAACCCCTCCGTAACATGTACTGTATTATCATTTTCAGTTTATTTGCTACACTTTTCCTAGTACATTTATATGAATTATAACATGTAAAGAATATATCTGTCAATTTCTATTCGCTGTACTGGTTCAGAGCAGGCAGATTTACATGAAAAGTGTGCCAGATGCAAAAATCTCCTGTGCATTTGCATATCTTAAAGATACAAAAGGACAGGAGATTTTACGGTATATACCTGTTAAATTATACTTATTTAATGCTTCAATTTTTCCAGATCTTCATAAAATCCGGGATACGATATATTGACGCATTCTGCATTTCTGATATCGGTCTCACCATTTGCGATCAGAGAACCGACTGCAAAACTCATGGCGATACGATGGTCCATATAACTTTCAATGATACCGCCGGTTAATGGCTTGCCGCCGTAAATGACAAGACCGTCATCCAGCTCATCCACATCAGCGCCCAGTGCACGCAGGTTATTGGCAACCGTAAGGATGCGGTCTGATTCCTTCACCCGCAGTTCTGCTGCATCTTTGATGACTGTATTGCCCTCTGCCGCACATGCCATCACAGCAATAACGGGAATTTCATCAATCAGCGCCGGAATCAGATCGCCTTTGATTTCCATGGCTTTCAGATGGCTGTGGCGAATCAGGAGATCTGCCCGGGGTTCTCCATCGTCGTAGACAGGGTTCAGAAGTTCAATATCCGCTCCCATTTCCCTGCATACCCGCAGCATACCGTCCCTGGTGGGATTGATGCCGACATCTTTGATGAGAACTTCCGATCCGGGAACAATCAGGGCTGCCGCAATGAAATAGGCAGCAGATGAAATATCACCGGGAACGGTGATCTTCTGGCCGTATAACTCTTCAGCAGGACGGATGGAGGCTGTACATCCTTCCGAACGGATATCTGCTCCAAAATACTTCAGCATGATTTCCGAATGATTTCTGGAAAGGGCAGGTTCCGTAACAGAGGTTTCGCCGTCAGCATACAGACCGGCCAGCAGTATGGAGGACTTAACCTGGGCTGAAGCCACTTTGGATGTATAATGGATTCCGTGTAATGGAGAACCGGTAATCTGAAGAGGGGCACAGCCGTTGCTGCGGAGGCTGGAAATCTGAGCTCCCATCATGGAAAGAGGTTCCATAATTCGCTTCATGGGTCTTTTCTGAATGGAATCATCACCTGTAAGGGTACAGCTGAAGTTCTGAGCGGCAAGAATACCGGAAATCAGTCGGGTTGTTGTGCCGCTGTTTCCGCAGTCCAGTATCTGTTCCGGTGCCTTCAGACCGTGAAGACCGTTTCCGTGAACAAGAACAGAACTGCCGGTATTTTCAATCTGAATCCCCATTTTTTCAAAACAGGAGATGGTGGAAAGACAGTCAGCGCCCTGCAGAAATCCGGTGATTTCAGTCGTTCCCCGGGCAATGGATCCGAACATGACACTTCTGTGGGATATGGATTTGTCTCCGGGAATGGTTACAGTTCCCTTTAATGGTCCTGATTTGGAAAACTTCATAAAAAAATCCTTTCTGCTTTCAATGCAAATCATATCAAATGGATGGATCTGCTTTTTTTTCAAACAGATTCATCAGCTTCTTCTTATTATAGTATAATTCCATTTCACAAGAACCTCAATTGCTTTTTCCATGGCTTCTTCTGTATAGAATTCGATTTTAAGGGCACCATCTTCAAAACTTCTGTTGTGAATAATACCAATATTTTTAATACTGATCTGATGGGTTGACAGCGTGGTGGCAAGGGTTGCAATTGCACCGGCACGATCCACAATGTCGCAGTAGATGGAATACTCGGGCTTTATGTATCCGATTGCTTTTGGCTTATCGGAAATGGTATTTCGATAATCTCTTGATTTTTCAAAGAAATGATTGATGGAAGCACCATCTTTCTTTTCCACATCCTCAAGAATATTTTCCATAATCGTGATATATTTACGCAGGATATCGGCAATCGGTGCCGTATTGCTGGTACAGATCTGCTCCCACATGATGGGAGAGGAGGATGCAATACGGGTGATATCCTTAAATCCGCCTGCGGCAAGCTGTTTCATCTGCTGAAGGGTATTGTCGTTATCCTGAACCAGATTGACAAGACCGGCTGCAATCAGATGAGGGACATGACTGATGGCTGCAACAATCCGATCATGTTCTTTGTAGTCCAGAACAATATGCTGTGCACGGCAGTCATGAACACATTCCAGCATCAGATCCAGTGATTCGGGAGTGGTTTTATCATTGGGAGTCAGGACATACCATGCATTCTCCAGTAAATGGGTATTGGAATGCTTAAATCCGCTTTTTTCGGAACCTGCCATGGGATGGCCGCCGATAAAACGGTCCTCCATGTTAAGGCGAATGACCTCTTCATGAATTTCCGCTTTCGTGCTCCCCACATCCGTAATCAGGCAGGTGTCGGAAATGATTTTTTTCAGTGTTTTCAGGTATGCAATATTGTATTCAACAGGTGCACAGAGAAAAATCAGATCGCACCGGGAAAGATTGGTATCTGCTTCCGGGAAGATTTCATCAACAACCTGTTCTTCGAGGGCCATATGCAGTGTTTGTATGGAAGCACCGCAGGCGATCATATGGTAATCCGGATGACGTTCCCGGATGCATCTGGCGATCGAACCGCCAATCAGTCCAAGACCGATAAATCCAACAGTAAACATGTTTTTATTTCCTTTCAAATTCAAATCGACGTTTGCGGAAATCCGGTACCGGATTCGGTTTGCAAAGCAAATTGTATCCCGTTTGAATCCGTGCACATCCCGCCGGACAGGAATCATTTTATATAAAATGTATTTTTAAAATGTATTTTCCTGTAAACTGCATGTTACATTTTAATAGAACCCCATCTGTTTGTCAATGATTTCATGCTTTAAATTATTAAATTATCATTTCAATGGTATATCAGTATCCAAATCATCTTTTATATGGAAAATGTACTGAAAAAGATACAGAAATCACTGCACAGATTCAGATGATGCTGAAAAAAATCGTATAAAATGAATGAAATACTTGTTTTTTTCTGAATATTTTAGTAAAATATACCCATGCGAATAAAGTGTGGTCGATTTCCCTTTATTCAGAATTTCGGCAAAGCTTTTAAAGCCTTGCTAAATATATAAGTTTTGGAGGTAATAGAATGAACGTTTATGAAACTGAGAAAATTCGTAACGTTGTAGTATTGGGACACGGTGGTGCCGGCAAAACAACTCTGGTTGAGGCTATGGCTTATGTAGCAGGTGTAACTCCCAGAATGGGCAAAGTGGCAGATGGCAATACAATCAGCGATTTTGATAAAGAAGAGATTAAACGTCAGTTTTCCATCGGTGCAAGTGTGGTTCCCGTAGAGTGGGAAGGCATTAAGATTAATATCATTGATACCCCCGGATACTTTGATTTTGTTGGTGAAGTAGAAGAAGCAGTCAGTGCAGCGGATGCTGCTATTATCGTTGTAAACGGTAAATCAGGTGTTGAAGTGGGTACACAGAAGGCATGGGAAATCTGCGAAAAGAACGAACTTCCCCGTCTCTTCTTTGTAACCGGTATGGATGATGACCAGGCAAGCTTTAAGAATGTTATGCTGCAGCTGAATGAACAGTTCGGACGTAAAGTTGCACCGTTCTATGTTCCCATGCGTGAAAATGAAAAATTCGTTGGTTTCGTTAATGTAATCAAGATGGAAGGCCGTCGTTTTATCGGCAATACCAGCGAATTTGAAGAATGCCCGATTCCGGATTATCTTGAAAAACATGTATCCATTTCCCGTGACTCCCTGCTGGAAGCAGTTGCTGAAACCAGTGAAGAGTTAATGGAACGTTATTTTGAAGGTGATGAATTTACATATGAAGAAATTCAGGATGCGCTGAAGAGTAATGTGGTAGATGGCTCTATTGTACCTGTATTGATGGGTTCCGGTATGAATGCACAGGGTATGAAGATGCTTATGTATGTTATCCGTAAGTATTTACCTGCCCCTTCCAGCAAATTTGTTTACGGCAATGATATTGCAACCGGTGAAATGGTTCCCGTCGATATCGATGCAAACAAATATATGAGTGCACGTGTATTTAAGACACTGGTTGATCCTTTTATAGGCAAATATTCCATGTTTAAGGTGATCACCGGTACCTTAAAGGCTGATATGCCTCTGTACAATGTAAATCAGGAAAAAGAAGAAAAAGTATCCAGATTGTATATTCTTCGCGGTAAAGAAGCAATTGAAGTACCTGAACTGACAGCAGGTGACATCGGTGCAGTTGCAAAGACCGGTCTTGCAACAGGAGATACATTTGCCATGAAGGGTGCACAGGTTGCTTATGCGAAACCGGATCTGTCCACACCTTATACCTGCATGCGCTATAAAGCAGTGAAGAAGGGTGACGATGACAAGGTTGCAGCTGCATTTGCCAAACTGATGGATGAAGATAAGACCCTGAAGACTGTGAACGATGCAGAAAACAGACAGACTCTGATTTATGGTATCGGCGAGCAGCAGATTGAAGTTGCGGTAAGCAGACTGGCAGATCGTTATAAAGTAGAAGTGGAACTGTCACAGCCCAAGGTTGCATTCCGTGAAACCATCCGTAAGAAAGCAACCGTTACCGGTACACATAAGAAACAGTCCGGCGGCCATGGTCAGTACGGTGTTGTTGTTATGGATTTCGAACCTCTGGGTGATCTTGAAAAATCCTATGAATTTGCAGAAAGAGTTGTGGGCGGCGCTGTTCCCAAGAACTTCTTCCCTGCAGTTGAAAAGGGCCTTCAGGAATCCGTTCTCAAGGGACCGATCGCAGGTTATCCTGTAGTTGGTGTAAAAGCAACTCTGACAGATGGTAAATATCATCCTGTAGATTCTTCTGAAATGGCGTTTAAGACAGCTACTATTCTTGCATTCAAAGAAGGTATCATGAAAGCTTCTCCTGTACTGCTTGAGCCCATTGTAACACTGGCTGTTACCGTACCCAACAGTTTCGCAGGCGACGTTATGGGTGACATGAACAAGAGAAGAGGACGTGTTCTTGGTATGGATCATCTTGCTAACGGCAAACAGGTTATTACAGCAGAAGTTCCGTTATCAGAACTGTATGGCTACAA
>JALETI010000211.1 GCA_022781515.1 Lachnospiraceae bacterium | reverse complement strand
GGTCTTGCGCAACAGAAACCCGTGAACCGTGTCAGGTCAGGAATGGAGCAGCACTAAGCGGGAGCTTCTGTGTGCCGTAAGGTCGCCTGGGTTGAGCTGGCTGTACAGGTAACGCTTATGGTGGCATCTCGAAGCCGGATGCGCGGATTTTTTTTATTAGGAAAATGTTTGCTTTGCAAACCGAATCCGGACCAAATCTCCGCAATCATCGATTTGATTGGAGTTTTTGTGAGGCAATAGATTCAGGAGGGTATTATGAGTTTAAAAAATAGAATTCTGTCCGGTTCACTGGCAGCTGCCATGGTTCTGGGACTGCTTACAGGCTGTTCAACTGTTAAAAAATCTGACCTGTCAAAGGATTATTCTGAAATTGTTGCAGCTACCTACGGCAGTGAAAAGATTTATCTGGATGAAGTAAATTACAATCTGAGAAATCGTCAGCTGATGTATGAATATTACGGTGCCATGTACGGCATGGATATCTGGGCCGGCGGCGATGAAATGGTGGAGGCACTTCGTCAGGAGACCATGCAGTCTATTCTGCAGACAAGAGTTCTCTGTGCCCATGCAGCAGATTACAATGTGGAACTGACAGAAGAAGAAAAGAAACTGGCAGAGACGACACTGGATGAAATCCTGAATACAGAGGACAATGCTGCTTTCCTTGAAATTGCAGGTTCCGATCAGGAGATGCTCAGCCGTATCCTGTTGGACAATGCACTGGCCAACAAAGTATATCACACCATTCTGGAAGAAACAGAAATCCAGACCGATGAAGAAAAAGTCCGCCGCAATGCGGTAAGCTACGTTCTGTTTAAGGAAAAACCTGCAGAGGAAGAATCCGAATCCGAATCTGCATCTGCTGAAGATGAAACTGCTGAAGCGGAAACCTATTACACCGAAGCAGATGCCAATGCGGCACTGGCAGAAGTACAGGGCGGCAAAGAACTGAAGGCTGTAGCAGAAGCCCTCGAACTGACTGCATCCACCGGTAATTACGGAATCCATGAGGAACAGAAGACAGAGCTTGGAAAGAAAGCCATCACCATGACCAAAGGGGACTCCGCAGTGGTTTATGAAGAAGGAACCGGCTGGTATGTTGTTGTATGTGACAGCGAAAAGGATGAGGATGCCACTGCACAGGCATATGACAATGCGGTTGCGGAAGAAAAGGAAGCACATTTCGCAGAAGTGTATAAGGACATGAGCAAAGAATCCTTCAAAGTCAATGAAGATGTGATCGCAAGCCTGGATGTTGTGAATACGCCGGTATTCAACATTGGCGGATCCGAAGAAGAAACGGAAGCAGAAAGCGGATCGGAAACAGAGACAACCGGTGAAACAGAAGCAGAAAGTCCTTCCGAGACAGCGGCACAGTAAAAAACAATTATAAATATTAATAATGAATGCAGTGACAGCACACGACGAAGAAAACGTTGTGTGCTGTTTTTTTGTTCCGCATAGAGCGGACTTTTTCAGTTAAAAATCACTCTATTTGGTTCAATTGTTCTTTTCCTGCGGACAAATCATGAAAAGATTAACGAATAACAATTTAGTTGAAGATATTTTACTGTATTCTTTCAGGAAAAATAATTATAATCAATAAAAATGATTAAAAAATGCCCTTTTCATATTGACCGGAATATGTTACTATATCAATACACGGAAACAGAAATATTAAATTCACTCAATCGTAATAAAAACATGTCCGCATGATGCGAACGTTTGAACGGAAGATGCGGACAGATTGCGATTGGATACAGCAATAAAAGTACGAAAAAATCAGGAGGTTCCGGTTATATGAATTTTGATAAATATGAAAGACAGTATTTTTTACCGCCCACAGAGTGTTTTGACTGGGTAAAGAAAGACTATATTGATAAAGCTCCCATCTGGTGCAGTGTTGACCTGCGTGACGGCAATCAGGCTCTGGTTGAACCCATGAGTCTGGATGAAAAACTGGAGTTTTTCCAGATGCTGGTAAAGGTTGGCTTTAAGGAGATTGAAGTTGGTTTCCCCGCTGCTTCCGAAACCGAGTATAACTTCCTTCGCGCACTGATCGAAAAGAATATGATTCCCGAGGATGTTACCATCCAGGTACTGACTCAGGCGAGAGAACATATTATCCGTAAAACCTTTGAAGCCGTAAAGGGTGCTCCCCGTGCGGTCATTCATGTATATAACTCCACTTCTCTGGCACAGCGGGAGCAGGTATTCCGCAAGAGTAAGGAAGAAGTCAAGCAGATTGCTGTTGATGGTGCAGCCCTTCTGAAGCGCCTTGCAGAGGAAACCGAAGGAAACTTTGCTTTTGAGTACAGCCCGGAAAGCTTTACCGGTACAGAGGTTGATTATGCTCTGGAGGTGGTGAATGCGGTTCTGGATGTATGGCAGCCCACAGCAGACAACAAGGCAATTATCAATCTGCCCAGTACGGTACAGATGTCCATGCCCCATGTACTTGCCAGTCAGGTTGAGTATATGAGCAAGAATATGAAATATCGTGAAAATGTTATTCTGAGTCTTCATCCTCATAATGACCGCGGTACCGGTGTCAGCGATGCGGAACTGGGTATTCTTGCAGGTGCAGACAGAATTGAAGGTACTCTTTTCGGCAACGGCGAGAGAACCGGTAATGTGGATATCGTAACCCTTGCCATGAATATGTTCACCCATGGTGTGAATCCGGAACTGGATTTCTCCAATATCAGCGAAATCAAGGAAGTATATGAAAGACTGACCGGCATGCGTGTTCATGAACGTCAGCCTTATGCAGGTCAGCTGGTATTTACCGCATTCTCCGGTTCCCATCAGGATGCCATTGCAAAGGGTATGAACTGGCGTGAAGAGAAAGATCTTTACAAGTGGAGTGTACCGTATCTGCCCATCGATCCTCAGGATGTGGGAAGAACCTATGAATCCGATGTAATCCGTATCAACAGTCAGTCCGGCAAAGGCGGCGTAGCCTATATCCTGAAGCAGAATTTTGGACTTTCACTTCCGGAAAAGATGAAAGAAGAAGTTGGTTACATGGTGAAAGGCGTTTCCGACCGTGAACATAAGGAACTTTCTCCCGAACTGATTTATCAGCTCTTTGAAGATAAGTATATTCATAACTCCGAAACATTTACGATTAAGGAACATCATTTCAAACAGCTGGGAGATGGCATTCTTGCAGAAGTTACCATTCAGCAGGGCAATGATGAGCGGATTGTAACAGCCAACGGCAATGGCCGTCTGAGTGCGGTCAGCAATGCGTTGAAACAGTACTTCGGCATCAGTTATGAGCTGACCATTTACGAAGAACACTCTCTGTCCAGAGGCTCTTCCTCCAAGGCGGTTACGTATGTGGGTGTCAGCATGCATGATAAGCTTCACTGGGGTGTCGGTATCCATGAAGATATTATCGTTGCGTCCATTCATGCACTGGTTGCAGCTGTAAACCAGCTGGATGAGATCCGCAATATTTCTGCCTGCAGAGATCAGAGACTTCTGGAAATTATGAATTATATTCAGATGAACTATCTGACCGTAACACTGGATGAACTGTCTGAGAAATTCTTCCTTTCCAAGCCGTATCTGTCCAAATACATTAAAGAAAAGTCAGGTATTACCTTTGGTGAAACCGTTAAGAAAGTACGTATGAGAAAAGCACGTACTCTGCTGAAAAACCGCAATATGACAGTGGAATCCATTGCGGAAAGTGTGGGATATCAGAATGTGGAACATTTCAACCGTCTGTTCAAGAAAGCATACGGTATGACTCCCATTCAGTTCCGCAACCAGAAATAAACCTGTGCCGTATCTTTACAGGAATCGATTTGAATCAGGAAGAGACTGCCGTTTCCGTCCGTCCCGGATGGAAAAACCGGCAGTTTCTTTTTTATGTGTGAGGAAACGAATCCGTTCAAAAGAATAACTTGACACGTGCGTCAAAAAATACTATAATTCAGTTAATTAACACTTAACGATGAATGAAGGGAATGGGCGTTAGTTATGTTATTGAGAACTTATGAAAAAATCACGGAGTTATTTGCGAATAACAATGGATACCTGAGTTTTGATGATCTCCGTCAGGAGAAGATCACGATTACTCAGATGAACGAACTGGTTGCCAAGGGTATTCTGCAGAGATTTTCAAGAGGCTGGTACTGGTATCAGGGGGAAGGGGCTGAAAAACCTGAGAATTATCGTATGATCGAAATCTGTAAAGTCAATCCGAAGGCTGTGGTCTGTGCAGACAGTGCATGTTATTACTGGGGACTGCTGAAAAAGGACCCCGCTGCATTGTCCTTTGCCACCAAGCGTACGGACCGTTCCGGTATGGAAGTGATTTTCCCTGTATCCAGACATTATTTTTCCGATTATGCGTACTCTCTGGATAAGAAGACGGTCAAGACTCCTTATGGAGAGTTTTATATTTACGATATGGACAAGAGTGTATGTGACTGTATTCGTTTTCGTGAAGAACTGGGCGAAGAAGTGATCTCGGAAGTGGTTACGGAGTACAGCAGAAGACAGAACCGTCAGGTTGACCGTATGCTGGCATATGCCGATCAGATGCGTGTGGGACGTATTGTGAGGAAGTATCTGTAGACAGTAATCTGTTTTCTTTGCAAATCAAATCTGATGCCTGATTTCTGCAGGTGTCAATCTGAATTTGGGCAGACGAGTACAAAAGCCAGTGCAAATAGATCCACCAATAGGGTACATTTATCTAAGTATTCAGAACTCTAAAGAATCAGATTCTGTACCCGTGGTGGATATACTGACTGGCTTGAAGTGCGAAAAAAGGACTGCACACGAATTACAATGAGTGCGGCAGCCCCATATCATTTTTCATTTATCGGTTGTAGTGGTACAGGATGGAAGGTCGTCCGCCTGTATTATAGTCAATATCACTGGATACTTCTTTCAGTTCAATGAGATAATTCATATAGCGTCGTATGGTGACACGGGAAAGTCCCACTTCATCTGCAATCTGTTCACTGGTAAGGGGTTCATCCCCATGTTTTTTCAGGTAGCTGCGGATGGATTCCAGTGTCTTGCTCTGCAGTCCTTTACTGGGCAGAACTTCCTTTTCTGCAGTCAGAGAAAAAGAGAGATAATCGTCCAGCTGGTTCTGGGACAGGCAGCGGTTCTGCGAGATTATATTCTTTTTCTGAAGAAAGCGATCCAGCGATTGAGCAAACCGGGAATATTCAAACGGTTTTACCAGATAATCAACAAGACCGAAACTTAAAAGATCCCGTATGCTGGTAATATCCGTGGCGGCTGTGACCATAATCACATCCACATTGTTTCCCTGCGAACGCAGCTCCTTGAGAAACTGTTTTCCGTCCATAATCGGCATATACATGTCAAGAATGATCAGATCCGCCTGATGAGATTTCAGGTAAAGCAGGGCATCTTTTCCATTATTAAAAATATCGGAAAGCACCAGATGACTGTTCCGTTCCACGTATTGTTTGTTGATGGATGCAACCATGGGGTCATCTTCAACAATGATTACTTTATATTTCATTCCATACCCTCTTCTTTTTTATGTTTTGCGTTTCTGGGGGATTTGAACAGTACGGTTATGACCGTTCCTTCTCCCGGGTCAGACTCAATTTTCAGACTTCCGTTCAGACCGCTGACAAGTTTATATACAAGATTTAGTCCGGTTCCTCTGCCTTCTCCCTTTGTGGAAATTCCTGCAGTGGTTATATGATCAATCAGTTCCTGTGGGATGCCCCGGCCGGTATCCAGAACAGAAATATAGGTACTTTCAGAATCCACCAGGACACTCAGCTGGATCTCTTTCAGCGGATGATCAAAGGCATTCAGTTCTTCGATGGCATTCTGAAGAAGGTTGCCAAGGATGGTGATATAGGTGTTGATGGCTACGCCTTCTGTCAGCTGGCTGCAATAGCTTTCAGGCGTCAGCTGAAAGGTAATGTTCAGCTCTTCTGCCCGGACGAATTTGCCGATGATCAATGCTGCCAGTCCCTGATGGGGGATAATTCTGGCAATCTGGCTGATGGCTCTGGAGGATGACATGCTGGTCTGCAGCAGATAGTCCTTCGCTTCCTGTATATGATCCGTTTCCAGATAACCGAGTATTACGTGAAGTTTATTCATAAATTCATGGTTGAAGGCACGGAACGTATCAATGAGGCTGTTGGCATCCTGAAGCTGTTCCGCCATTTCATTGATGATTTTGGAATTGTGAAACAGGGAGGCGGCGCCGATCAGTTTTCCGTTGGAATACAATGGAAGATGGGTTACCAGCAGGTTTTTGCCATGAATGACAATATGCTCATTGTAATGGGCGTGTTCTGTTTTCAGAACCTCCATCAGACAGCTGTCCGGGAGAAGGTCACTGATCAGGACTCTGTCATAGGGAATCACCGGAAGTCCGAGAATTTCGCGTCCGAACTGGTTGATGGTTGTGACACGGCCTTCCAGGTTAATGGCAATGACACCTTCGTCAATACTGTCCAGCACATTGGTATTGCCGTCGAACATTTTCATTAGTTGATCCGGTGCGTATCCCCGCAGTATTTTACGGATGGACCGGAACTGTGCGGAAGCAATCAATCCGCCGCCAAACAGCAGGACAACTGCGGCAAGCAGATAAATGATACTCACCTGCAGGGCATTCAGATTCAGCCGCGAAAGAGGAACAGAAACAGTGATATAACCCAGTACGGTTCCATCGGATATCCGGATCGGTGTGCGGCAGAAACGATATCGATTTCCATCCAAATCGAACCGGTTATCAAACACGGTTTTGTCCCGCTGGTCCTCCGGGACAATATGTGCATCAAGTATTTCTCCTATCTGTAAATGATCGGTACGGTAAATACATGTTCCATTGATATCAATAATTTCAATCAGATCCATCATGGATGTTTTTTCGGACATGCTGTCCAGAAAATTTCTGCAGGAGTTGGTTGCGCATCCCGATGCAGCAGAATTGAGAACCGAAGGGGAGATAGACAGCGATTCCGACAGCATCATCAGGTTATCATCCACGATACCGATCTGTGTTTTGATGCTTAAAAAAATGGGTCCGATCGTACAGATGAAAACGGTCAGCAGAATGGTAGATAATATGGACAGATAGATTTTCTTTTCCAGAGTATTTCCCTGTTTTTTAAAAAAGTTCATAAATATCCTCTTTTTATGGTATAAGCTGTTTCCTGGTCTGCTCGTATCTGACCGGGAAGCGGCATGAAATACATGATCTGTTGTGCTTTTTGTCTTAATATAGGTCTATTTTATATAGTATTATTCGTGAAATCAATGGATTCATGATTTTTTTTACTTAGAAAAGGACTATATCACAGCAATGTATGTATCTGTTGCGAAATTTTTGATTTGTGTGTATGATAAAGGGCATAAAATGTCCGGCACAGTTTATTCAAAATCGGGGAAAACAGGTTCACAGCTGCTGCTTTACTGAGAATGTACTGTGACAGGATCCGGAGAGATACAGGAAAGGAATGAATGATATGAATAGAGATGATTTTCAGAAGTTGACCGGAAAAGGACCGGTTTTGCTGGATGGCGCCATGGGCTCCAATCTGATTCTGGCAGGTATGCCAAGGGGAATCTGTTCCGAAGCATGGATTCTTGAACATCCGCAGGTGGTGGAGACCCTGCAGAGGGCATACAGGGAAGCAGGCAGTCAGGTGGTGTATGCCCCTACTTTTACAGCGAACCGGATCAGTCTTGCAGATATGGGTCTGGCAGATGAAGTAAAGCGCTTTAATCTGGAAATTCCCAAAATCAGCCGGAGGGCAGTGGGTACAGATATTCTGGTGGCGGGAGATATGACCACCTGCGGCAAAATGATGGAACCGAGGGGCGTGATCAGGCAGGATGACCTTTTTGATGCGTATGCAGAACAGGCCCGTTATCTGGTGGAGGCAGGTGTGGATTTTATCATTGCCGAAACATTGATTTATGAAGAAGAAGCACTGGTACTGCTGGATGCGATTGCCTCCGTTTCGGATATTGCAGTCTGCTGCACATTTACCGTGGAAGGCGATGGAACCATGCCATTCGGCGGCAATGTGATCGATGCAGTGGCCAATGTGGAAGCCATGGGGGCAGCTGCAGCCGGAATCAACTGTTCCATGGGACCGGATCAGGCACTGGCTGTGGTAACCAATATGAAGGAACGCCTCTCCATCCCGGTTATTGCCAAACTGAACGCCGGTATGCCTGAAATCAATGACCGGGGAGAAGCTATTTACAGTATGGGACCGGAGGCATTTTCCGAATATATGGGTAAGCTTCTGGATGCAGGGGCTGATCTGATCGGCGGTTGCTGCGGAACAACACCGGCCTATATTGCAGCACTGCATGATGTGATAGAAGAAAGGAAAAAACGTTAATGGCAAGATCATCCGGTTACAGAACCAGGAATCGTGAAATGATGCTGGAATATCTGAAGGAGAACCGGGAACGAACGGTAT
Source organism: Lachnospiraceae bacterium (assembly GCA_022781515.1). GTDB lineage: Bacteria > Bacillota > Clostridia > Lachnospirales > Lachnospiraceae > TWA4. Next base: position 1,282 of record JALETI010000211.1, on the reverse strand, counting down.
ATGCAAGTGATATTCGTCAGCATATGATCGCACAGGGAGCCAATGTCAATATCACTACGATCTATCGTTTTCTGGATAAACTGCAGGAAGAGCATAAGGTGCTGAAATATGCCTCAGAAAAAGGGGAAAGTACCGGATTTCAGTATATAGATGAAGAAACGGGATGTGAGGATCATCTCCATGTCAAATGTGCATGCTGTGGCCGTGTGGTTCATCTGAACTGCGGCTTCATGGATGAAATTAAAGAACACCTGAAGCACCATCACAATTTCGAACTGCAATGCAGTGGATCCAGTCTCTTCGGACTTTGTGAAACCTGCAGAGAAAAGGAAAAGAATCATTCTTGACAGAACAGAAAAGACTCCGTATAATATGAAAATGCAAATTGATTGCAAATTCGACACGGCAGGAGATTTACAGTATGGAGTTTTTCATGGAATTATTTACAGATTGTATAGCAGACAGTGCAATGGACAGTATCCGGCTGATTCCATTCCTGTTTCTGACGTATCTGATCATGGAATATGTGGAGCATAAAACCGGAGACCGGACGGTGGATATAATCCGGAAAGCAGGAAAAACCGGACCCATATGGGGGGGCATTCTGGGGGTATTTCCCCAGTGCGGTTTTTCTGCCTCTGCATCCGGACTATATGGAGGCGGTCTGATCACGGTGGGTACTTTACTGGCGGTATATCTGTCCACCTCGGATGAGATGCTTCCGATTTTTCTTTCGGAGCAGGTGGAAACCGGTCTGATTCTGAAAATTCTCGGACTGAAACTGCTGATCGGTCTGATAACCGGTCTGTCAGTGGATTGGATTCTGCGTCACATGCCCGGTCATACCCACAGGGGTGAACATATTCATGAAGTCTGCGAGCATGAAAATTGCGGATGTGGGAATGGAAGCATTTTTTCTTCTGCTCTGAATCATACCATCCGGATTGTCTGGTATATCTTTCTGATCAGCATGCTGTTAAATCTGTGTATCGGATGGTTTGGCGAAGAGAATCTGGCGGGACTGATCCTGAATGTTCCGGTGGCAGGTCAGATGCTGGCAGGTCTGGCGGGACTGATTCCCAACTGTGCCTCTTCTGTTATCATAACCAAGCTGTATCTGGACGGCGTTCTGAACGGCGGTGCCATGATGTCCGGCCTTCTGGTCAGCGCAGGTGTAGGTCTTATGATTCTTTTCCGTACAATGGATGACAGAAAGAAGGCTCTGAAGATTGTGGGTATTCTGTATGCAAGCGGTGTATTCTGGGGACTTCTGATACAGCTG
>JALETI010000202.1 GCA_022781515.1 Lachnospiraceae bacterium | reverse complement strand
TGCCTGAGCAGATTCTGCCAATAATGGCAGTTCCTGACGGCTGGGATAGGTCAGCCATTTAATTTCCAGTTTCTGTCCGTCTTTTTCACGGAATCCATCGCCGTCTGTGTCCACCCAGCCAGCTTCTTCCAGAACCTTCTTCGCACCTTCCGGATCATAAGTTTCCGTTGTTACATTCTGACCGCCGAAGGAAAAGCTGTCGGGAAATGCCCCCACACCCACATAGCCATATCCCTTTAACAAGGTGTTTACGAAACCTTCCTTGTCAATTCCCATGGCAATGGCCTTGCGGACAGCTCCATCGGAAACCACCGGTGATTCATAATTCATCTGGCAATAGAAGGAGCGGCTGGTCTGTGTGCCGGAGAATGTGAAGTCATCATTTTCAAATAAGGGATAGCTGGCATAGGCCATACCGTAAGCCATATCAATTTCACCTGCCTGTAGCGCCATGGCCAACGTATCGCCATCGGAAATGGTACGTACTGTGATTTCATCCACAGACACCTCTCCATTCCAGTAATTTTCATTTTTCTTCAGAGTCAGATGATTGTCTGTCACCATTTCCACGCCAACATAAGGACCGGTGCCCACCACGATGCCGTCTTTTACTCCTTCTTCCATATCAATAATACAGCCGTAGGGCTCAGAAAGATAATTCAGCAGATTCGGTCTTGCCTCCTCTGTTACAATGGTCAGGACATTGCCATCGGTTTCCATGGATTTGATGGAAAGATCACCGGCTGCCCGTTCATGGACCGCAACCAGATCCTCCAGACAAGCCTTTACAGCCGCTGCATCACAGGCCTTTCCATTGGAAAAAGTCACCCCGTCTTTGATCTGAATTTTCCATGTGTGCTCATCAACCAATTCATAAGATTCCGCAATCCAGGGATCCAGCTCCATATTATCGTTAATTTTGAACAGGGTTTCACCAATGCCATAACGGATGCAGGCCCAGCCGGCATAAGCACTGTGAGGATTGGTATCCGCTTCTTCATTTTCCGCATTAAAAGTGGTGTCTCCCATGACCAGCTTTACCGGTTCGGCAGAACCTGCACTTTCACCTGATCCCTGGGTTTCCTTTCCTGACGTTCCGCCGCATCCTGCAAGTATACCTGCAGTCATACAAAGGGTCAGCATCCATGCTGTCAGTTTTTTTCTTTTCATGCTGTTTCTCCTTTCTCTTTTCAACATCGGAGACAAAACCATGTATTTCATATGTATCTGAAAACATGACTTCTGCCCCCAACATCCTGATATAGTGTCTGATGTGCAGAGGATATCTGTCTTCCTCCGCTATACAAACGGACTCGACTTCTCTTTTGCAAATTCAAAAATACAAAACAGAGGAAAGCCCGCTGCTGTCTCTTAAGAACGGTTGCTGTCAATATCCATAAAATCGCGAATGGTATCCCCCAGCAGATTAAAAATAATGACCGTTACAAATATCGCAAATCCGGGGCAGAGGATCTGCCAGGGATAGATCTGCAGCATACTTCTGCCCGCCGACATCATGCTGCCCCACTCTGCCGTGGGCGGCTGGGCACCCAGTCCCAGAAAGGACAGACCCGCCAGTTCCATCATCATGGTACCGATATCCAGCATGGCTGTCACCAGCACCGGTCCCATGGTATTGGGCAGGATATGACGAAGGATAATCTGCACACTGCTGCTGCCGGACAGTTTCGCCGCATGGATGTATGCCGTATTCATCTGTGCCAGGGTCTGGCTGCGGGCAATCCGGGCATACTTGGGCCAGCTGATCACAGCCAGAGCAATAACCGCGCCGGCTACTCCACCCTTCAGCAATGCCGCAACCGCCAGAGCAAATACCAGACCGGGAAATGCCAGGCAGATATCTGAAATACGCATAACAAAGGTATCAAAGAATCCGCCGGAAAAACCACAGGTCACTCCAACGATGGTGCCGGATACTGAAATAATTGCAACCAGTGTAAGTGTGGAAAAGATACTGGTCCGTCCCCCCATCAATATACGGGAAAACAAATCTCTGCCATACTGATCGGTTCCCATGATATGATCAGCTCCCGGCTTCAGATTGGCAATGGACAGATCCATTTCATAGGGATCAAAGGGGCACAGTTGCTGCGCAAATACGGCTGACAGCAGAAGCAGCACTGCCGCAGTTACAAAAACAAACAATTTTATCTTTATTCTGCTTTTTTTAACCTTCTGTACTCTGACAGAAGGATTCACAGATTCATTCATTCTCCATTCCTCCCAGGCGGATACGGGGATCCAGCCATCTGTATGACAAATCTGTCAGCAGATTCACCACAACATAAATGATCGCCATCCACATCACATAGGCCTGAATCATCGGATAGTCCCGCATATTGATGGCATCCACCGCCAGTTTCCCGACACCGTCCCACATAAAAATACTTTCAATGATAGCAGTTCCGCCCAGCAGGCTTCCGATGGAAAGGGTCAGTAACGTAATTATGGTCACCAGCGATGCCTTCAGAATGCTGCGGAACATAATCACATGGAAGGGAATTCCCCGTGCCCTGGCTCCGATCACATACGGTTTATTCAGTTCATCCAGAATTGCTGCACGCACCTGTCTTAGATACTTTGCACTCATGGCAATGGCCAGTGTCAGCGTCGGAAGAAATACACTTTTCAGCTCAATCCCTTTGGAAATAACGGGAAATATCCGCAGACGAATGGCAAAAAAATACATCAAAAGCAGTGCCACGAAAAAATTCGGCATGGAATTTCCCAGAAAACTGCATGCACGAATCAGATAATCGGTAAACCGATTCTGTTTCACCGCCGAAAGAATTCCCAGCGGAATGGATATAAGAATGGTTAATACGATGGAAGTCAGGGTCAGCAGAATCGTTGCCGGAAGTTTGGAGATAAATGTGTCAAAAACAGGAAGACCAGAAACATAACTCGTCCCCATATCTCCATGCAGCAGCTTCCAGAGCCAGATTCCATACTGTTTTACAAAGGGCTGATCCAGACCCAGCTCTCTTCTGGCTGCTTCTATCACTTCCTCCGATACCTCCGATCCGGTATTCAGCATCTTCTGCTCCACCACATCGCTGCCGGCCAGACGCATCATGGCAAATGACAGAAATGTGATAACAAATAAAATCGGAATCAGCTGTAATACTCTTTTTAATGCATATTTTTTCACATCTGTACTCCCCTTTTTCATTTCTTCATCTGTAAAACATTCTAACATGATGAAAAAACAGGAACAAGCCCTACAGGGGGATGTGAATTTATCTCAGATTGCAGCTTTTTAATTGTGATGTCAGTATGCTTGTATACCCTATCACAAAATGTGGGCCATGGGGAGACTTTTGCTCCCTCACGGCCCACATCATCTTTTTTTTACTCCCTGACTGCAGAAATCTGGGCCATGGGGAGACTTTCGCTCCCTCACGGCCCACATCATTTTCTTTTTCACTTCCTGACTGCAGAAATCTGGGCCGTGGGGGAGACTTTCGCTCCCTCAGGGCCCAGATTCCGCCGCTCTGTTAAAGCCCTGTAACATTGGTATATCGCTTTAATGATTCATTCCATTGAGCGTAAACGGAATCTTTCCGATGATCCTGAAACAGTCCGGTTTCTTTCAGATATTCTGTTAATACCCGGGTTACTTTTTCAGCGCCGTAGTCATTCAGATGATCACCTTTGTCACGGGTATCCTTTTCCCAGTCAATCTGAACTTCCTCATCCATCAGATTCATATCAATCTGCTCGCATCCAAGTTCTTCTGCCATCTTTTTTACACCATTATGCTTTGCATAATTCCAGTTCAGCGTACTTGGTGTGCGAAGCAGGAGTAACTTTGCTCCATGTTCATCACAAAGATTCTTGATTTCTTTCACATACTCCATATTTCCCTCAGGAATATCCGCAATTTCCGATGTTTCTTTCATATAGTCCTTTTTTTCACAGGATTTCACTGCCTTGCTGTGCCGGTATCCTTTAAAATCATTGGTCCATGTATAATTGACATCTCCTTTGAAATCATCCCATCGGATATGTTTCCAGCGATTATGATACTGAAAAATGGAAAAGTATTCGCCAAGACGTGAAATCATAGCTTTTTCACCAGAAACATCCCGATAAACAGCATTGGTTTCCAGAATCACCATTTTGGGTGCCTGTGTGAGAAATGCACGTTTTACCATCTGAAGGCTGTAATCCAGAGTCTGTGCACTGGTACCGGTTACGTAAGCGGTATAGCCTGCATCCCGCCAGAGCTGCATCGGTGAAATGGATGCATAGGATTCACTGTCACCCACGATCAGAACATCGATGGTATTCTCTTTTTCCCCTAAAATACCATTGGCAGATACCTCTTCCATCCCGGACTCCTCCGTATTATTTTTTGGAACAAATACGGAAGAAGTTACCAGCAGAAGCCCGGTAAGCCCCAGCAGAAAAGTCAGAATCCCTATTCCTCGTTTTACGTATATCATGTGAACTCTCCTTAAAAACCTGCATACATGGGATCGACGGGAACATACCCTCTCCCATAGGCACCAAAAATTACCACAAACATGATCAAAGCATAAAAGCAAAGATACTGCACACACACATTTCTCCGGGCCAGACACTGTCTGAGAACCACACCTTTTTCCTGATAAATGCCGATTATGAAAAGAAATACAACAAAAACAGCTGTGATCAGAAAATCATGCCTGTCCATGCCCAGAGTAAAGAAGGATTGATCCCAAACCGTTGTCAGCCGGAAATCGGTAACCATCTTTTTGAACATGACCAGTCCGGCCCGCAATCCATGGGCGCGGAAAAACAGCTCACCAATGCAGACCAGGATACCTGTACGGATGATCTGCATGCAGCGATAGGGTCTGCTGCTTCGTGAAATATGCAGTTTACCGGTTATTTTCAATGCAAAAGGCTCAAAAATACTTCCGCACAGAATCAGTGCAAAATGGTACATGCCAAAGAAAATGTAATGCCAGCCTGCTCCATGCCAGAGTCCGTTGCTGAGCCATACACAAAACAGGGCAATGGTTCCTGCAATCAGCGGTCCGAAGTGATTTCCCAATTTCTTTCTTGCCTTTACGGTCAGTTTTTTCAGTGGTTTCGACATGGACATGGGATAAAAAATGTAATCCTTAAACCATGCCCCCAGCGTAATGTGCCACCGTTTCCAGAATTCCGATATGCTGGCAGAAAAGAAGGGGCGTTTGAAATTCTCCGGCATGGTGATTCCGAAGATTTCGCCGCTGCCGATTACCAGATCCATGGTGCCGGAAAAGTCCATGTACAGCTGAAGGGTATAGCAGACAGCTGCCACGGCAATCACAAAACCATCGTAATTTTCATATCCGCTGAAAATATTTTTGATAAATAAATTCAGCCGGTCCGCCACCACCAGCTTTTTCATAACCCCATAGAAAATTCGCTGTATACCAGACAGGAAATTCTGATACTGCATTTTCGGTGCTTCCCACAGCTGTTCCGCTGTTTCGGAATACCGGCAGATGGGGCCTTCCATAATCTGCGGGAAGAAACTCATGAACAGAGCCAGCCGGAACAGGTTTCGGTCTGCAGGGATTATCTTCCGGTAAACATCAAACAGATACGACATGGCCTGCATGGTATAAAAAGAAATACCAATGGGCATCACAAATGCCGGAATCTCAAACTGAACGGAGCTGCCTGCAAATTGAAGCAGGCTGTTGATGTTGGATGTAAAAAACGGTGTGTATTTAAGAACCAGCAGCGTGCCCAGCTGTGAACCGATGGCAAAGGCCAGAACAACCCGCTGTTTACGCAATGCCTGTCTGCGCAGTTCTTTTCGCTGTTCTTTCGGTGCTGCTGCAATACAGGCATCCGATTCCCTCTGCATATCCGCCAGCCATAACCCAAAATAGTGGATAGAACAGGTGGCTGCCAGCAGAAAAACCAGCAGTTTTTCGCTGACTGCCCAGAAAAAAATGTAACTGGCTGCCAGCAGAACCAGTCTGCGAAACCGCTGCGGCAGAACCGCATAAAGTACCACCGTAACCGGCAGAATCAACGCCAGATAGGTAACACTGAAATAGGAAGACAGTGACAGCACGCTACTCTTCCTCCTGCAAACGCTGAATCATATTCCAGATCCCTTCCGCTGAATTGAAGTTGTCAGGCACAATCTCCACAGTGGGAATGGTAATATCATATTCTTCTTCCAGTTCTGCAATCAATGAAAGAATTGCCAGAGAATTCAGGTAATGACCATCCACCAGGTCATTGCAGGTTTCATAATCCACTTCCGGCTGGATTTCCTCCAGAATTTCAATTAATCTGTTGTCCATTATGATTTTCCTTTCTTTTATATGAAATACTATCAGTATACTTCACCCTGAATACCATACTGTTTCGTTGGTCTGCTTTCCCGATAGCACAGTTGTAAAAGCCTCTGCGTATCTAAACAGGTGTGTTCCACAGGTTTGTTTCCATGGCTTCTCTTGCCACGGTACAGGTTCCATCCTCATGTACCAGTATGACTTTCGGTAAATCCCGGCTTAAAAACAATGCGATTCCCTCTGTCACACAATAGGCTCCTGTATTTTCAAACATCAGCAGATCTCCGGGCTTCAGATCCGGAAACGGATATCGTTTTACCAGAATATCATTGATCGTACACAGGGAACCGCAGATATTCCATTCTTCACTTTCTGTCCCCTCTCTTTCCGGGAAAAGCTTTACACCGGGATGTTTCATGGCCATCATCTGTCCATAGTAAACGAACTGATGCATGCCCCCATCCACAATGGCATACTTCTCACCGCGATTGCATTTCGTATCAACAACCCGTGTCCAGTAGGTTCCGCAGCCGGCTGCAATGCTTCGTCCCAGTTCCAGCACGATTTTGCCGTTAAACTGCAGTTCGGACAGATATTCGGAAAATGTCTCCAGAAAAGCCGGTTCCTCAAATGTTTCGCCTTCAAAGTATGAAACCGGAAATCCCGGTCCGTACTCCAGTTTTTCCGGACAGAATCCATATTTCTCCTGCAGTTCTTCCAGCACTTCCTTTATGTACATCAGTTCCCGGTGAAGCTTTTTCAGGGAAGTTTTCTGTGTTCCGGAAAAGAACTGGAGGGCGCCGATTTCCACATACGGATCATCCCGATACTCCTCTGCCAGCTGAAAAACTACGTTTTTATCCACTCCGAACTGGTTTCCGCTGGTTAACCGAATCTGAATCCTTATTTTTCTTCCATATTTCTGTGCAGTGTCCCGAAGCAGGTGAAACTGGTTTTCCGATTCAACGGTATAATATCCAATAGGCAAACCATTTTCTATGGCCTCATTTCCTATGGCCTGATCTATCATCCGTGCATCCTTATACACACCGGAAATCACGTATTTTTCTTCCGGTATTTTCAGCGTTTTACAGATCTCATACTCCCCCGGCGAACAGATTTCCAGCCAGTCCACCCATTCACTGAGTTCCCTGACGATAAAGGTATTGGCCTTTACCGCATAGCAGAGCTCCACCTGTTCGGGAAGATGCGCCCGCAGAAAAGCAATCCGCGACTTCAGCACACCCAGATCGAACACATAGGCCGGTGTGCCTTTTCTTTGTACCAGAGCTTCCATTTCTTTTGTGTTCATCTCTTTTTCCTCATTTCCATCAGTGCTTTCCGGTCCACTTTTCCGTTTTTCGTCAGCGGAAAGGCAGAAACCATATAAAATGCCCCCGGAATCATATAAACCGGAAGTACCGTTTTCAATTTTGCATGCATTTCTTTCCTGTCCATCGTACCCATGTAAAATCCATAGAGCCGCTGCTTTTTCTCATCAAACACAACACAGCACCGTTCCACACCATCCAGATGGGAAACAGACCGTTCGATTTCCTCTATTTCAATCCGGTGCCCCATATACTTGATCTGAAAATCCTTTCTGCCGCAGAACATCAATTCCTGTTCCGGGGTATAGAAGGCCAGATCACCGGTGCGATAGATCCGATCCGGATAGTTTTGATTCAGCGGATTCTGCACAAAAGCCCTCGCTGTCTGTTCCGGATTATTCAGATACCCAAGGGCCAGAGCCGAGCCACGGACGCAGATTTCACCGGTCTTTCCCGGCATGACTACCTGTTTTCCTTCTTCATCCATAAGAAATACCTCTTCATTGGGAAAGGCGGTTCCGATGGGAATCCCATCGGCGTAGTCCCGATTCCGGTCTATGCGGTGGTAGGTACAGTTGCAGGTGATTTCCGTAGGACCATACAGATTGACAAACTCCGTTTCCGGCAGATGGCTCATCCATGTGTCCAGTGCCTTCTGCGGCATGGTCTCTCCACTGAACAGAATGCAGCGAACGGATGTGGGAACCCGGTAATCCAGTCCATGGAAGGTACTGATCAGGCAAAGGGCGGAAACAGCCCATATCATCGTGGTCACATTCCGTTCGCATATGTAATCCAGAAGCTTTGCCGGAACAGAAAACAGATGTCTTGGAATGATCACAAGCTTTGCTCCGGTTTTCAACGCGGTATAAATATCCTTAACAGAAACATCAAAATCAAAGGGAGCCTGATTTCCAATGATATCCTCTGCCCCGATTCCAAACAGCTCCGAAAAACAATCAATAAAATCCAGCACACTGCGATGGCTGACCAGTACCCCTTTGGGAACACCCGTTGAACCGGATGTAAAATTAGCATACAGCGGATCCGTATCCACCATGCGGCTTCGGATTCCTGTCAGCACCTCCGGATTTACAGGGGTTCTTATCAGATCTTCCATCAGCAGAATTTTCTCTGCCGGCATCAGCGCCAGTGCCTTCTCATAATGCTCTGCATCCGTAATCAGCCACTCTGCATTTAACACTTCCTGAATCTGACAAAGACGTACCGCCGGCAATTCAGGATTCAGCAGAACATAATAACAGCCCGCCTGAACGATCCCCAGAAAAACCGCTTCTGTAAATGCACTTTTCTCTGCCATCACGGCAATGGGCATCCGCATCCCGGATACGGCTGCCAGTCCGCTTCCGATGCGCCGGGATATGTCCAGTAATTCATCATATCGTAAACAATTCTGTTCATCTTCCACCGCAATTTTTTCCGAATGAAGAAGAACATCCGCCTCCAGATATTCCAGAACATTTCGTTTCATAAATGTAACCTGCTTTCCTGTTTCTGATTCGTATTCAAATCAAGCGCATTTCAACTCAATGATTGCGGAGATTTAGTGCCGGATCCGGTCTGCCATGCAGGCACTTTCCTGTCGAATCCATATGCATCCATACGACGTATCTATTATAAAAAACATTTCTTAATATCATGCGATGGTTATTATTAAGAATTCTAAACAATGTGTTTAACATCTTTTTCAAAAGTTTAATTTTTATCATAATTTCGCAGTTGACTGTAACCATTTCATTGGAATATTCGTCTATTTTTTTACGGGTGGAAACTCTTTTGCCCCCGGAAAATAAATAAAATCCCCCTGAACATAGAAACCTGTCTGCGTTGCAAACCAGATCCGGCGCCTGATCTTTGCAAGCGTCGATTTGAATCTTATGTTCAGGAGGATTCCCGATATATTTCCTGCTGACTCCTTACCGTTCCTTTCCGCCGCTGACAATGGCATAATAGGAACCGGAAGTGATCTTATACACAATGGTATAGAACAGACCGAAAATTGCAAAGCAGGTCAGAGTAACGGTCACATTCAGAACTGTGTTATCAAAGGCAAATAATAACAGGATCTTCGAAATAAACGGATATGCAAATGCCAGATGAATGCCCGCCATTACAAGGGGCATGAAGAATACCGTGAGCATCTGGGAATTGATACTTTTTCGGATATCCTGTTTTGTCATGCCGACTTTCTGCATGATTTCAAACCGACTCTGGTCCTCATATCCTTCGGAAATCTGTTTGTAGTAGATGATCAGTACCGCTGCCAGCAGGAATACGATACTGAGCATGATTCCCAGGAAGAAAAGGCTTCCGTACATTTCAAAGAACGCTGCTCTCTGTACTTCCCGGCTGTGCACATGGAAGTAATTGGCCGTGCTGTCTGCTTTTTCTACATGGGCCTTCACCACCTCATAGACCTGATTTCTTACTTCCTTTTCTTTTTCCGGGGGTTCCTCATCAAATCCACAGCGCCAGATATACTCTGCCGGAGGATAGCCATTGGGATTCGTCATATCTGCTATGGGCGCAGCAAGGGAAGAAAGGTCATTGACCACCATATAAACGGCAGAAGCTATCGAAACAAGAGCATCCTGATCCGCATAAAATTCCGTAAGCTGTTCTTTTACCTTATAGGTCTGACCGAACTGCACGGTAAAGGAATCCCACTGCGTGTTCATCCGATCGCTGTAAAGAAGACATTCATCATCGGCCAGTACGGCATCCGTATGCATCATATAGTTATAATCGTCAGTGGAAATGGCATACAGATAACCCATATTGCTGTAGGATGCAGAATCTGCATCTGTATAATCAACCAGAATGCCATCCTCCACCAGTGCGCCTGTTATGGAACAGGTACGGATACCTCGAAGATCCACATCCGGACCGGTACAGGCTTCTATTTCCTTTCGCAACATATCCAGATTTTCATCGGAGATGCCTTTGATGTCATCATACCAGATCTTTATTTCAATACCCTGGGGATAGCGGTTCCGGACTGCACTTTCCTCCCCGAAATAAAGAGTGGTTGTGGAGGACAGCATAACCAGAACCATGGTCAGCAGGATGCAGATGGAAGCAAGACCGGCACCATTTCGCTTCATACGGTATGCCATGGAAGACACGGAAACAAAGTGGTTGGGCTTGTAGTAGTAGTTTTTATTGGATTGCAGCAGCTTGCAGAATGCCACGGAACCGGAAATAAAAAGCAGATACGTTCCGAGGATAACCATAATCACTGCCACAAAGAACAAGAAGAAGGCTTCGGTGGGTTCTTCAATACGGACTGCAAGAAAATACGCCGCCCCCAGAAGGATCACACCTGCTGCCGCAAACAGCCAGTTGCATTTCAGCTTCTGTTCACCGACCCTGCTGCTCTGCATCAGTTCAAGGGGTCTGGAACGGACAACTTTGATGACGGAATTAAACAGCAGAATTACATAAATCCCTGCATAAATCAGCACGGTCTGGGACAGTGCACGGGTGCCGATACTCAGTGAAAAACTCACTTCCAGCCCCAGCAGATTCAGAAGAATCAGTTCTGCCGCTTTTGAAAAAGCAATACCGGCAGCCAGTCCCATGACCATTGCGAGAAACCAGGTAAACAGAGTTTCCCAGATCATCAGCCGTCCCACATTTCGCTTATCCATGCCGAGAATATTGTAAAGACCAAATTCACGGTATCTCTGTTTAATCAGAAAGGAATTGGTGTAAAACAGAAACAGCAGGGAAAAAATGGCAATAATCCCGCATCCCAGGGGCAGTACGGTCATCAGCACAGAGCCGCCGGGCATCTGCTGCAGCGCCGGGGATTCCGTCAGGAAACTCATAATATAATACATCATTACCATCACGCCGCCGGTGAGGATATATGGAAAATACATCCGTCTGTTCTTGCGGATGCCATCCCACGCCAGTTTCGGATAAAAACCTGTTTTCATTTTCGATCTCCTCCTGTCTGATCCTTTCCTGTTTGCTTTTCTCCTATCTGATCTCTTCCTGTTCGATCTCCTCCTGTCTGATCTCTTCCTGTTCGATCTCCTCCTGTTGCCAGCATGGTAAGTGTGTCTGAAATCATCTGATAAAGCTGTTCATCGGTATTCTCTCCACGGTAGATCTGATGGAACACTTCGCCGTCCTTGATGAACAGGACGCGGCTGGCGTGACTGGCTGCTTTCACGGAGTGGGTTACCATCAGAATGGTCTGCCCGCCTTTGTTGATCTGCGCAAAAAGATGCAGCAGCTCATCGGTTGCTCTGGAATCAAGGGCGCCGGTGGGTTCATCCGCCAGTATCAGTTTCGGGTTGGTGATCAGGGCCCGTGCCACCGCTACTCTCTGCTTCTGACCGCCGGATACTTCGTAGGGATACTTTTTCAGAAGATCGGTAATGCCCAGCTTCGCTGCAATGGGTTTTAAGCGTTCCTCCATTTCCCGGTGATTTTTGCCTGACAGAACCAGCGGCAGATAGATATTGTCCTCCAGAGTAAAGGTATCCAGCAGATTGAACTCCTGAAATACAAAACCCAGATTGTCACGACGGAAAGCTGCCACCTGTGACTCTTTGATTTTCGAAAGGTCATTTCCATCCAGAATCACCGAACCGGCTGTGGGCTTATCAAGGGCTGCCAGGATGTTCAGAAGAGTTGTTTTTCCGGAACCGGATTCCCCCATAATCGCAACATATTCACCCTGTTCCACATCAAAGGTCACACGTTTCAGTGCTTCCACTTTATTTCCTCCAAAACGGGTGGTATATATTTTCTGTACGCCGTTTACATTCAGAATACTCATAAACAAAATCCTCCTTTTTGGTTTCCTGTACTCCAGGAATCTTTTTGTACTTTTAAAAATTCCGGGAATACATTTGCTCTGTTTGATTTCTGTCACCATTATAGCAAAAGGGGTATTTGCATCGCCATCGATTCGGCTAACAAATACCCCTTCAAATCTAACAGTTTTGTAAGAAGTTTATTCCATTTTCATTTTTCTTTGGGAAAGGTCAATATCAATGATGGTACCCACATCCACTGTGGATGAAGCGGTGATGGTATGACCCAGATTACTGCAGATCCGCCGGCAGAGGTACAATCCGATACCACTGGCTTTCCGATCCGTCCGGCCATTGTATCCGGTATAACCGTTTTCAAAGATACGGGGCAGGTCCTCCGGAGCAATGCCGATGCCTGTATCACGGATACGCAGGGTTTTCGGTGACTCCAATGTGATGGTAATACTGCCGGCTGGCGTATACTTCAGCGCATTAGACAATACCTGCTCGATCACAAAGGATAACCACTTTTCATCAGTGATCACCGTAGTCTGCAGCGGTTCATAGATCAGCCGCAGTTTCCGGCTGATAAATTCATGGGAAAATTTTTTGACCGATGATCTTACAATCCTGTCCAGATCATATTCCCGGAATACATAATCGGTACTGTCCGAACCCAGTCTCAGAAAGGTCAGCACCATTTCCACATACTGCTCCACACGGAACAGATCCGAAGTCAGCTTCCGGGACAAGGTCGAATCCTCATTCTGCAGCTGCAGCCGCATGGAAGCGATGGGTGTTTTGATCTGATGGGCCCATACAGTATAGTATTCGATCATATCCGTATATCTGCGGTCGGTTTCCTTACGGTATGCATCATGTTCTTCCCGGAGAAGCCGGATGATCTGCCGATAATCTTCCTCCTGAATGGTATCTGCCAGGGGAAGCAGTTCGTCCATGATATCCGTCATCGTCCGGAACGGCTGCAGCAGCTCATGTTTCCGTTTCACACGGGAATAATCAAGAACACAGAGCACCAATCCGATACCGATACAAAGAAGGGTGGGATAAAGCAGAGCTTCCAGCGGCAGATGATACAGCAGAAAACTGCATACGAAAATGAAGCAAAACCCCAACGCCGTCAAAAAAATCCGCCGGTGACTTTTCAGATACTTCATAAACAAATCCATGTGCGCCACCTCAATTCGCAATCAGATAACCAACACCGAATTTCGTGGTGATGAAATCCTTAAGTCCTGCCTGGTCCAGTTTCTTTCTGAGACGGCCCACATTCACCGTCAGGGTGTTTTCATCCACAAAACTGTCCGTTTCCCACATCCGCTCCATCAGCTTTTCCCGGCTGACCACCTTGCCCTTATTCTCCATGAGAATATGCAGAATACGGAACTCATTTTTGGAAAGGGAAATTTTTTCCCCCTGATAAACCAGCGTATTCTCTCCGATATTCAGCAGGGCTCCCCGGTGTTCCAGAATCGGCACCGATGCAGAAAAATCATAGGTTCTGCGAAGCATGGCCTGCAGCTTTGCCATAAGAACGCTCTGATCAAAGGGTTTGGCTATAAAATCATCTGCACCCATATTCATTGCCATAATCATATTCATATTGTCGGAGGCCGAGGAAATAAAGATAATCGGCACCCGGGATACCTTGCGGATTTCGCTGCACCAGTAATAGCCGTTAAAAAAGGGCAGACCGATATCCAGCAGCACAATATGCGGGTCAAATGCAGCAAATTCGGTCATCACATTCCGGAAATTCTCCGTGATATGCACCTGCAGCTCCCACATTTCTGCCTGTGTCTGAATTGCTTCCGCAATTCCCTTGTCATCTTCAATAATCAGTAATTTATACATAAACTGTAAAAAGGCACCTCTTTCCTGTGGATAAATACGATGTGTACCGGTATGATCCACCCTGAATACCGTGCGGTTTCCGGTGAATCCCATTGGTATATTATACCGCAGAATCAATGCCGAAAACAGTATTTATGCCTTTTTCTATTGCGGATTCGTGTTATTCCGTTTCTTTGGCGAATTCATGTTATTCTGTTTCTTTGGCGGATGTGTCTCATAATACCATTCCAGAAAATGATCATGCATTTCCTCGCCGCATCTGCGAGCTTCGATGGCATCTTCTTTTTTCTCATAGCTGCCGAGATAATATGTTTTTCTCTGAAAGGTAATCTGTGCTGCCCACTTCCGGTTTCTGGCGTTCCAGTAGACACCGGTGCAGCCGCTGGTGTTGGAGGATAATTTTCTGCCCCGCATGGATTCCAGCTTCGTAACAGATGTCCCGTCCACCAGACGGAGATTATCCAGAATCACCTCTTTCTGCAGACAGCCGCAGCTTCTGGTCTTACCGTTTTGCAGCAGAGTCTGCCCGACAACGGTTTCCTTTCCGCAGCTGCATCTGCAGCGCCAGCGGTGCATTCCGTCCTTTTTCCCGGCATAGTCCAGTACGGTCAGCATCCCAAACCGTTTTCCAACAAAATCCTTCAGAGGCGGATGACTCAGGCAGCCGCAGCTTTTTTTGTATCCGCACAAAAGCTGGTGTGTAGCTGCAAGACATTCCTTCCCGCAGTCACATTTACAAAGCCACTGGGTCCCACCCTGTCCGGTCCGTTCTCCGGCAGGTGCAAGACAGACAAGCCGACCAAAGCGCTGTCCGGTCAGGTCCTTCTGACCCGGTCTGACCCTGGTTTCACATCCGCAGTCCCGGACGGTGCCCCGCTGAAGGGTCCGGGTGTCCAGGGGGATACAGCCTCCGCAGTCACAGACACAGTTCCAGATGGAATAGCCATTTTTACGTGCATCTGTCCGCTCCTTCACCGTCAATTTTCCTATACGAAACCCTTTATCAATTTTCGGCTGCATCAGTTTCCCTCCAGCTCAAACCGGACCGTCACTCTGCTTTTGCCCCCTGTGGTACAGGTAAACAGGGTCAGGTCCCAGTCTCCGCTCTCCATCTCTTCTATGGAAGACGGGGAATCCGGCAGAAGCGTTTCCCGTTCCACCATTCTATAGGTAAATACCTTTCCGTCCATATCGGTAAAAACGGCCTGATCGCCCTCACTCAGTTTTTTCAGACTGCCGAAATGAGAGGCATAATTATGACCGCAGATCACCAGATTGTTCAGATAAGCGGAACCGCTGTACCTGCAGGGCGCTTTTTTCAGGCTGGGATAACTCCACTGACTGATAACCGGCAGTTCCAGCTCCAATGCCGGAATTTGCAGAACTCCGACAATTTCCATGCCATTGACCGTCTCCACGGGCATCTCCATCTCCGGACAGAGAACGTAGGACGGAATCCCCGTTTCCCCATCAGAATCCGCTGTTCCATCCGGAAACAGGCCATCCTTCAGCTGATCGATGACCTGTCCTGCAGACTGTTCCGCCCGCAGATTATCATACAGGTTGTAAACGGTAAGAAAAAAGGCCGCTGCAATCAGCAGCAGCCCAATCGTAATCCAGAATGTTCCCTTTCGTTTTCGATTCCGACCATTCACACTCTTACTTTGTTTCCGATCATCCACTCTTTTATTTTGTTTTTGATCATTCACTCTTTTATTTTTCATGTACGTTACCTCGGCGGCGGAGCAGTCCGATCACAATCAAAAACAGTCCTGCTGCCATCAATACCGGCACCGGCCACCAGAGCTGTCCCGTCTGAGGCAGTGAGGGCTTATCCGGATTGGTCGGTGTCACCGGCCTGCTGCAGGTGTTTGTGACGATGAAAGTATTTCCTTCCTGCCGAACCTCCGGTTCCGCATAACCGTCCGCTTTTTTCTCGGTCACTGTCCAGTGGTGATTGGTCTCCAGATCCTTCCATGTATAATTCCATGCACCTTCATGGGGCAGTGAAATAGTATCCCATACTTCTCCATCACAGATCAGCTGGATGGCAATGGACTGGGGGCGCTGCTCCGCATGGCAGTCATCCTTCCAGATTTTAACCACCTCATAATCGGCTCTGACCGGTTCCTTTTCCGGTTTTGCATTGGCTGTCACATCATAGTTCCAGCTGTTGCTGTCGGGATCCTGCTCCGGCAGCAGTATAAAGAAAGGAATCGTGGAATACACATATCCGTCCTTTTCAATGGTATGCCCCAGAACAAGATACAGTCCCATGGGGATATCATTAAACACAGCCGCACCATGATCGTCTGTTACCGCATAGCAGTCGGCCGTCAAACCGGTATCCAACTGAATTTCCCGGGCCAGAACCTGTGCCATCTCCTGCCAGCGTTCATCATTTTCCCCCCGGATATCCAGATCTTCCGCATATTCCCCATAGCGGTCCGTCACGGTCAGCTCACCGTACTCGTCCACAGTGGAAATCAGATAGGCATCAAACTGCATCCCGGAAATCGCTCCGGAATCATAGGCAGCGATTACAGTCAGGCTGCGGGAATGATTCAGATCAATGCTTCCTGCCGCCGAAACAGCTACCGGCAGGGACGTAACTGCCAGAATCAGACACAGCAGAAAAACGGTCATAGATTTATATTTCTTCATCGGTGTCACCTCCGTGGTTCTTGGGCTGCCCGGGCAGAAGCAGCAGGATCAAAAGCAGTAGTAACATGGGGATCGCCACAATGGGAGCTACAATTAGCGGCTCTATCTGAATGGCATCCGCTGTCACACGCATGGTTTTGGTTTCTTCTATATTTTCAATCCGGTGTCCCCGCACCAGCAGCCGGTGGGTATTGATACCGTAAGGCGTACAGGTCACCAGCGTACAGTAATCCTCCCCCTCCACAATGCGAAGGGCACTGGTTTCCTGAGGTTCCACAATCAGAATCTGATCCACCTCATAGGTCAGCACCTCATCCAGCACACGAAGCATAAATATATCACCGGTCTGAAGCTTATCCAGGTTGGTAAACAACTTGGCACTGGGCAGACCCCGGTGGCCGGAAAGAACACAATGGGTGCTTTTTCCACCTACCGGCAGACTGGACCATTCCAGATGTCCGATGGCAATCTGCAAAACCGATTCCTCCGTACCGTGGTAAATGGGCAGAGAACAATCAATTTCAGGAATCTCAATGTAACCCATAATACCAAGGCCTGACACATTGAGAAGCTGCTCATATGCTTCCTTCTGGGAATCGCTGAGAACATACGTATTGCTGCCCTTCAAGGAAACATTGTACTGTTCAGCCGCTTTCCACAATTCATCGTACTGATCCTGATCCAGATTCGCCACCTCTTCCGCATACGCAGCAATGGCTTTGGTCTGATGGAAAGAATTCCAATAATCACTAAGGGTTGGATACAGCAGCAAGGACAGCCCTGCAAGAAAGATCAGAACCAATAAAACATTTATGAAATTGCCTTTATTCTTCATGCAGAGTTCTCCTTGCCGCTGCGGGCCGGGGAGGGATTGCCCTCCCCGGCTTCACAGCGGGATTTGGTATGATTTTCAGGAGCCGGGAATGTCACCCGATCCTGAAAGGTTTCTTAAAATATGTTTATGCTCTGTTGCTCATACGTTTTCTGGTAATCAGCAGGACTGCTGCACCGAGAACGAGGATGGAGCCCAGTACGTAGAAGATGGTTGTACCCATACCACCGGTGGAAGGAAGAAGGGAACCGGAGTTGTTAATTACAGTTATACTCTGTACAAGATTTGCCGAAGTAAAGTTATTTGCATTAATAGTGAATGAAGAATCAGCAGCTTTGTTATATCCTTCCGGAACAGTTTTTTCAATTAAGGTGTATGTTCCATCTGCAAGTCCGGTAAATGTAATAGTATTTCCATTATTATCAGTAGTTGTCTTATATTCAGTAGCATCTTCAATATTATCTACCCAAGTAACAATGTTATTTGCAATTTTATAGTAAACAGTTTTTGTTGCACCTGCTTCAGCACCTTCAGAAGTATCAGCAACAGTTTTAGCTATTACAAAACCTGCACCTGCGAGAGGCTGATTCTTGTCATCTGTTTTGGTTACTGTAAATTTTGCATTATAAATATCAACGGTATCACCTGTGGTCTTTGAATTATTGCCATATTCAAGAGTAGCCGTATTATTTGCCGGATCAGTGCTAAGTGCATCACTGGTAACTGTTGCGGAATATGTAATGGTAATGGTTGTGTTATCCTCAAGTCTAGCAAGCCAATCGTTATCAAAAGTTACAGTAAGGGTATCGCCTGTAGCAGTTTCAGTAATGAATGTTTCATTATCAGCAGCAGTATTTACCGTATTGCTTTTAGTAATTACCGCATCCCCAACTTTAACTGCAACATCGCTATTGTAACTCAGACCCTCATCCATCGTATCATGGAATACATAGTTCTTAGCACCTTTTACCTTGACAATATTAACAGAGAAGTTAACAGTTGTTCCTACCTGTGCCAAAGCCTTTTGACCATCCGAATCCAGACTGCCATCACCAACACCTGTGATAGTTTTGTCCGGTACTGGAGGAATTGCATTTTTATCATCAACTGTGGCGTTCGGATTCGTGCTGGTAATTGTGACTACAGTACCAGTAGTGGTAGTAATATAGTAATATCCATTTGCGAGGTTTTGAGCAACTGCATTTGCTGTTCCTGTTGATGTAACTGTAGCAACAAGAGTGTCACCAGTTACATATACACCTATTGCAGCAACAGCTGCTTCAGAAAGCACGTCAGCATCAGCAATTGTTCCTTTTTGGCCATTCACATAAGATGTACCATTTTCAGCTTCTGTAAATGTACCATAATGTACGTTTCCACCATCATCAACAAAGAAAGTATTAGTTTCCGTTTCAGGTACTACTGGAAGAGCACCATTCTTGCTCTCCATTACTTTGTAACTGATATTTGTTCCGTTACCAGCAGCATCAAAAACTTTATAAATCTGATACGTATTGGTGGTTTCTGAATCAATATCCCCAGGTGGGATGATTGTAATGCTTCCTGTTCCTTCAGCGAATGCTGTCAGGCTTCCCATTGCCAGTACCATAACCATAGACAGTACTAAAGCCATAATCTTTTTTACATGTTTCATTTTTTTCTTCCTTTCTTTTTGAAATATTTGTAACGGTTCCGATCCGGTCAGATACACAACTGCCGGGCGATTAAATCATGTTTTCCGATCAGCCCGGATCTGTTACATTGTTTTTATGAAGGTGTGCCGCGCTTCAGAAAAATATCATTTTCTTTTTTCTGTGCTTCATATGGTTATACAACAGGAGCAGTCCTGCACCTGTGAGCAGAAGCAGTCCTCCTATGGTATACATAAATGTGCCTGAACCTCCGGTAGAGGGAAGTTCATATCCTGTAGTGTTGGTACAGATGACGGAAATCAGATTATCATACTGTCCTCCGTCTTTTGTGAATTGTGTATTCACCTGACTTGTGAAACGCTTTTCGCCGTTCACATCCCATGTCACGGAATAGCCGTCAGAATTCTTTTCCGTTATGGTTAAAACTGCATCTTTCGGAAGATCTGAAATCCTGACTTTTTCATTGTGATACAGTTTTACAGTCGCAGCTGCATTATTGCCGTCCTTTTTAAACTGCAGTGAAGTACCAGCACCGGAATGTATCGAACCGCCTGTAGTTTCATTGCTGTATGTAACCGGATAAGCAGTCTCTGTCCATCCATCTCCTATCGGGAAACAGATTTCAAACTCGAATTCTCCATCTGTATTTTTACCCGCAGTATCATTAACCATCTTGGTCAGTTCCAATGATCCTCCCGCCGGGAAAGTATTGGTAACAGTGATGCTGATTGTCATATCCAGAGATGAAATTGAACCGTCCACACTGCTTCGACAAGATTCGGGGGACGAATCACCTTCTGCTTTGGTATAAGCAGGAGTATATCTTTCATTGCCGGTCAGTGTTTTCCCGTTTCCATCAACTTCTTCCACTTTATAATAAGTACCAGCCAGAAGTTTCAGTTCAGCGGTCTCACCTGCGGCCAGTTGGATGATTCCGGCAGTTTTTACTGTTCTTGTCGATTTAGTCGTACCCTTTGTCACAGTATATGGTGTTCCTTCAGATACAGGTACCAGACTGCTGTTATCCGGCCCAAGTAATACCTTCATACAGTAGTATTCCGGCTCATATGCAGAACTGCTTTCTTTAACTTTAGTAATCTGCAGTTTACTGAGTTTTCCTGTTACAACGTTATTTGTGTAAGCAACAAGATTACTGCTGTCTGCTTTCAATGCAGAGCTGTTAAAGCCTGTAAAATCCTTTCCTATACTGGTATCGATATTAGTTTCTGTCCCTGTTCCACCTTCAACTGTATAGACTATCTCGCCATACTGTGCTCTGAAATCACTTGGCAGGACTTCCTGAACAATATATTGTTTTGTATCATTTTCATTAAAATACTTTAATACATCAAGAAACTCTGCCATCTGGCCCGATTTCAGAGTAAAATATCCATCTGCACCAACTGTACAGATTTCTCCATTTGCACCGGTACCGGTAAGTGTGTAAGTATCACCTTCCTTAAAAAGCAATTTATCAGTTGCATTACCATCTGCATCTGCTTTTACAACACGGAATTTGTATGACATCGTATTCTTCAGATGGTCTACTATATCCGCATCCGCACTGGTATCCGCTACCAGCGTTTTTGCTACCTGCAGGGATTTATCAGGCTGGGTCGGCATATTGAACTTCAGCTTACAGTAAGAAATATTGCCGCCGCGTTCCATGTAGTAAAACTTCAGCGTATGTTTCGTCCAGTCTATAAATGTGTTGTTGTTGGCTTTGAATTTACTCGTATCAGCATTTGCGGTTGTAAACAGCGACTTTAAGTTTTTACTACCAGTCGGATCCTTTACCGCTCCCGTAGCAAAATTTATGGTACCGCTCCGTGCCGCATGGGTGCCTCCGATATTAAGTACCAGCACATCATCGATATAGCACCAGACATCATCATCACCGGAGAATTCAAATATCATATCCTGCCCATTGACTTTCCCATCGCTGGGCATATAGAAATCGATCTCCATGGTCATACCAAACCATTCATCCGCAACACCTGAATTCTTAGCCTCTGTCCTGCTATAATCTGTTCGATATATTGATTTGCTATTAACTGTTTTAAATTTAGCTTCTGATGCAGTTGTATCGATTTTATCAAACGGAAGGAAATTCGCATTTTCAATCAGGTTACTTGAGTTAAGATGTCCCGGTGCAATCAGTGTGTCACTCAGCATAAACCGATTCGACTGCTGATCAAAATAAGCGGACTGATTATCACTCTGATAGGTGTAGTAACCATCTGCATCTTTCTGGAATAAACCACCATCATTTCCAAGATCAAACCGCATGCTCTCATACTGTGTGCAGTAACCGCTTCCTGAACTCCACATGGCCTTATCACGCATATCGCTGTATTTGGTCAGAGGATCGGCTGCATTCCCCGTTACCAGCGGCAATCCGTCTTTTCGGAAAAGATATTTCAAACTATAGGCTTTTCCGCCTTGTACTACTTCAGGATAACCATCCTCCCCCAGTATACTGCTCATTGCAGGAGGATTTGCAGTATACGCATTTTGTCTCGGATCACCATCAATTCCGGCATATCCCCCATTAGCCTGATAGAAATTTATAATTCTGTTATCTTCTGAATTTGTAGAATTAATATAACTGCCATAATCATACAGTCTCAGTTTAATATCATCATGAATCGGCTGAGCATAATAACAGGCCGAAGTACCTTCCGGTACTGCAAACACCAGATACGCATCTGCAACCTGAGCCTCATCACTCATATCAGTCCATGATATCCACGGATCTTTTGACGAGTCTGCCGCTGCTTCGTTCTCGCTGTCCGGTGTTGTATACCTCCATCCTTTTGACTCATTATTGTAAGAAAGCTTCGTTACATCTGTTTTCGCACCATTTACATTGATATAAGCGTTCTGATACATATAGCTGTCAGGGTAAACAAAATCTGCATAATCCTGAACCGCAATAATACCATTATCATCTACGCTGAAGCTTGTCTGTCTGGTCGTATCAATCTGAAGTTCCTTACCAACGACATCTACATAATGCAGATACATGGTACGCTCACCATTCTGCCATGTAATTTTTACAGTAGAATCCGTATCCACTTTACGATAGGAGAGATAAACTGATCTGTCAGTCTGTGTATCAGCCCATAATACCCATGGATTTTCCGAATCATCACTGTCCGGTGTTGTATAATACCAGCCTGCAGTGTCCCCTTCATTTTTATATGAAATTCTTCTGACTTCCGTTTTTACATCATTTACCATGATATATGCTTTTTCATACACATAACCCGGATGACTGATTGCATCAGCATATCTGCTCAGAATAATTTCCGTGTTATCGGACAGCGATTCCTGTCCTATTATCTCAATATCTGAAGGTGAAATATCCTTCCCTTCGGTATCAACATAATTAATACTCAGCTTATATTCTGTTTTTTCTGTACCTTCTGTACTTTCTGTTCCCTCTGTACTTTCTGCACTTTCTGTTCCCTCTGTACTTTCTGCACTCTCTGTTTCTTCTGCCCCTGTATCAGTCCACGTCACTGTAAACACGGAAAAATCTTCCACTTCAAAAGCTGCTGCTACATCCTGTGATGTCTTTTCACCATTTTCTGTTACTTCTACAGAGCCTGTTTTTTCCGATACATCAGCTACGGTTTCCAGCGAGACTTCACCTGTTTCTCCGGTGTTCTGATCGGATTCTGTTACTTCCACATGATGCTGTACTGCAATGGACTGCGGATCTGCTGTCTCCGGCAGAAGGTTCGTTACATTGAGACAGACATATACAGGGGCAGCAGGTTCAATTTCTTCTCCGTCAAGCAGAAAATGAATATCCAGTGCTGCAAAGCCGTCGTATTCCTGCTGTTTTGCCAATGCATCTTCCGCAGTTTTATATGCGTCACTGTCAGATTTCAAAAGTTCTGCTTCCAGTACAGAACCTTCAGGCAATGCGTCTTCCGGTGCGTAAACCATCACGCCAAAACATTGATCTGAATTAATGCAGGTATAATGTTTATCATAACCATTTGGAATTTCCGCTCCTTCGGGAAGAATAACCATGGCGTCTGTTTCTGCTCCGGTCTCTGTTTCCTTTTTCTCTTCCTGACACGCATCGCTGTGGGTATGTTCCTCTATTCCGCATGTCAGCTCCTTCCGGGTAATCGAAGTTACCTGTGTGTAGCAATTATCCGTGTGCGTGTGCTCTGCTATCCCGCATTTATTCTTTTCCATGGTTATGGCAGGAAGGATTAATGCGTAAACCGTACAGAACACCACCACGCAGGCCAGACTGGTCACAACTTTATACCAGCGCCTCTTCCGCTGGTGTGCTTTGGTATATTTCTCTGCGCCCTGCAAAGTATCTTGATTCATATGCCGTTCTCCTCCTTCCTATTTCAATGTTCCGAAATCCGACAGCGGCCAGACCCGGAATACAATATTTCCTACAATCTGTTCCTCGGACACACAGCCCACACTGGTATGACGGGAATCCACGGATGTTGACCGGTGATCTCCCATGCAGAAATACCGGTTGTCCGGCACCTGATAGGGCAATTCGATGTCACAATCTCCGAATGCTTTTTCCGTCAGATAAGGCTCGTCCAGAGGTTTGCTGTCCACATATACATTTCCATCTTCATCCATATCCACCCACTGTCCGGGACCGGCAATGCAGCGTTTGACCAGAATCTTGTTGCCTATGTAGAACGCCACCAGATCGCCCGGTTCAAAATCGGATCCCTTGAGGGAAACAACGATGTCTCCTTCATTCAGCGTCGGGGTCATAGAAGAACCGTAGATCTGCAGTACGGGCATCCAGATGGTAGCCACCAGTACAGCCACCGCTGCCACGACCACCAGGGTATAAATGGTGCTTCTCAGAACACTTTGATATCGTCTTTTATATTTTTCCCTTTCCAGCTCTGCGGCCAGCTGTCCTGCAGTGGGCATATCGGAGGGATCATATACTTTTTCTTTCATGAAGTACTGTCCTCCTCTGCCATACAGCGTACATTTTCAAGATACTGCTGTACGGCTCTGTCTGCTGCTGCAAATACATCATTCAGCTGCAGCGCCGCTTCCGCAATGGATCCGGCCTTTTCTATCATAATTCTGCGATCATGCAGCCTGACTTCTGCCTGCTCCAGCTGCATTTTCAGATTTTCATTCTCCTCTTTCAGCATGAGCAACATTTCCAGCAGTTCAGCCCGGCTCAAGCGCCGCAACTCTTTATCCGTCATCCGGCACCTCCAAACCTGTGCTCCACAATACAAATTACAAATCGACACATGCAAGCGGTATATTCAGTATTAAACAAAAAAGGGCAGCTTTTTATTGCCTGCCCCAGGTTCCTGCTCCGCAGCACAATCGCAATCTGCATTACGCTGTGCTGTGTTTCAACTACATCAATATGACATCCTGCGCGGCACATTTTCTTCGACTAAGGTAAAATAATCCACTTGCAAATATCATTACATAATTTCCATTATGTAGTGATACGTTTCCAACTATAGATACATACTATAAATGTTTTCAATCTTGATAGATGATAGTATATCACCAGAACAGCCGGAGTGCAAGTAGAATACATAAAAAGTACGTAAATAGTAGAATAAAAATCGATATCATTCGTCATTATTTTTGAAAACAGGCAGCACAATTTCACCCTCAGATTCTTTTTTTCGAAAAAGCGTGTGAGGATGTGTTTTCTGCGCCCTGAAAAAGGTAAGTATTTGTTCAGTTGGTGTCAGCCTGCTCCAGGTATGACGGAATGAGAAACACCTTATCCAGTGTTTTCATCTTCACCGCATTCCGGACGATGACTGCAATCCCGGGCATGCAAAAGAAGGCATACTCTATGGCCGTCTGCGGCAGTTTTATTTTCCAGTCCAATACGAGGAGAGCCTTTTCCAGACTGTCCTGTATTTCATGGACAGGTTGTCCGGAAAACTGCTGCTGCAAAAGAGCGATATCCTTTTTATGCAGGTCAAGCAGCACTGGATTCCGATTTACCAGAATGAGTCCCAGTGCCGACAGCAGCACCGGTTCGAAAAGATTCATCGGTATTTGCGGGTAATCTGGTGTCAGTCCGCACAGCAGATCATGAATATCTTCCGCGGCAAAACATCGGCAGAATGCATTTTCCGCCTCAATACAGCGCAGGTACTGCTCAATAAACTCGATTCCGTTTAACTCCGGTCTGCCTGCCAGGACAGGATAATCAGCTGTGATATGGATTTCGTGTGCCGTAAACTGCGGGCGATACAGCTTGAAAAATCCGTTGATTCCATCAACGATGGTGGAACGATAATATACATTCGGCGTGTTCAGGAGATTGTCCGCAATCTGTTTCTGCAGACGACGTGAAATGGCCATTTTGCTCCGCACCAGTTTTAAACCGCTTTCAAACAGGGATTTCAAAGGCTTCGATTTTAACAGCTCCACCGCCTGTTCCGGTGTCGGATACGTTTTTAACTGTACCCCCAGAACAAACATAACAGAGGCCATCATATCCTGAGCCTTTTCTGTGGGAATGGAGCTGCTTTCTCCATGGCTCCATTGATCTGTCTGTTCGGCAAGAAGAGTCATCAATTCCAATTGCATTGCAGATATGTCCCGATCCGTCAGCAGACCGCAGGATACAGACTGCTCGATCAGGGACTGAAAATAGTATTTCGGATGAATGGATTCTGCCGATATTTTGTGCAGAATATCAGGTGTTCCGGTTTTTCTCTTCATATTGCAGTCTCCTTCAGGCGGAATGTTTTTATGGTTCCGCCGCAATGGATGTGTTCGGATAATCGCATGGCTTCGCCGGAAAGCAGTTCCAGGGAACCGCGACAGCCGTTATCAAAAGCCTGTTTCATAAATTCCATAAGATCACGGTCCGAAACCCTGTCCTCTGTAAGATTCTTCATCTCATAAAACAGGCTGATCAATTCATGCAGCGTATCCTCGTAATTTTCCTGTGAAAGATAGGGGGAATCGCAAAATTCCATGATCAGTTTATCGACGATACCACTGCCGAACTCAATGCGTCTGTTCTCTTTCAGGGATGTGGTACGGGTTTGTGCCAGTGACAAAGCCTGATGCTCTGTCAGGATCAGGCCGTATTTTTCAGTGACTTCATTGCATTGAAGGATCTGATCGGTCACCTGTCTTTCCGCCAGAGCAGCATCCATTGCAGCAAGAGCAAAGCCTGTGTATCTGTTATTCGTATCGTTCCGTGTATCCTTCTTCATATCAGACCCTCACCTCCAGAATGGAATTGATCAGCTGCTGAAAGCCGTAATCCAGAAATTCATTTTCGGAGATATCAAATTGCCTGCAGATGTAAGTTCCTTTTGTATCAGCAAGTGTCAGCAGGGCCGTAATGCCTGACCACAGAATATAGACCGTCAGCATGGGAACCACCTCTTTCCGCACAATCCCTTTCTCCTTTCCCCTTTCAATAAAGGATGCAAGAATCCTGTTGATTTCCTCACCCAAAATCAATATGTTTTTTACCGTATCGGAGACACCGGAAGTGTTGGAATCATTGGAAACTTTGGAAGTGTCGGATGTATCGGAAGTAACAGAAGTATTGAAAACACCTAAATGGGACGTATCGGCCCCCCTTATGGTATCTGCAGAATGGGGATACTCCTTCTGGTAGTTCCTCATGGCCATGCAGATTTCTTTGTATCCTTCCATGAAATCCTCCTGCCGGTTTACCGCATTATCAATATCCGTTTTCAATGCCAGCAGACCCTTTTCCATGATATGATGCAGGATGTCTTCTTTGTTTTCATAATATGCGTAAATAGTACGGCGGCTGTATGCAGACGCTTTTGAAATATCATCTATGGTTGTCTGTACGTAGCCTTTTTCAAAAAAAAGCTTTTCTGCCGCTTTCAGAATCTGCTCTCTGTGTAAGGCTGCAACCGCATCTTTTTTATTTCCCCTTCCCATATTGCACCTCTATTCTATTTAGTATATTATTAGTATACTAAATGAAAGAGATATCGTCAATGGGAATACAAAGCATTTTATATTCCCATTTCGGAATTTTTCTTACAAAAAAGCAAGTTTTGTTCCGAAATGAGAACAGAAGTTGCTTAACGGAGAATCGTTAATCAAAAAACAGAGCAGCTTTGCAAGATATATTTAATCCTGCAAAGTTACTCTGGCAATACATAGCAATTGTTTTTACATCCTCATTCTTTCCTCCAGCCATGCTCTCCATGATAAATCATCTGACGTGTCATACCGCCATCGATACAGATATTTTCCCCGGTAATAAAACCGGCTTTATCCGAGCACAGGAACAGGATCATATTGGCAATATCCATGGGATTTCCAACACGCCCCACCGGCTGCTGCAGTGCATCCGGACCTTCATAGACTTCATCCCCGGTTTCAATCCAGCCGGGAGAAATGGAATTCACCCGTACTTTTCCGGCAAGACTGACAGCCAGTGCATGAGTCAATGCAGATATTGCCCACATAGTGATCCCCATCTGCAATATCGATGACTTCCACAATTGCACCTTCCGCTTCAAAAGCTTCTTTTGTCGCTTTTCCGATACCATGAGCGCCGCCTGTAATTACAACTATTTTATCCTTCATGAATCTTTCTCCCAAATGTTCTTTCTGTACCGGTTTTTCTTATCGTCATCTTTTAAATGCTCCCGAGCCATCATCAGACTGTATCATCAGAATCAGCTAAATCAATTATATCAAATCCGATTATTCTTCGGAACGCTTCTGCATTTTCACAGTCCGGATCAATTCCGCTCTCTTTATCCTCCATGAATGGCATCATCTGCCAGTCTTCCTGTCCGCAGGCTCCTGCTTTTACAAGATTCAGAATATAGCTTTCAAAGTCTTTTCCCAGAACATAACCATGCGCTTCCCCGCCATCATGGCTCAGATATACAACCGGGGGATTTTCGGGGTCTGCACCGATATCCAGGGCAATGATATCACCGGTTTCTACTGTCATAAGACCCAGTTTGTTGTACCATACCCTGTCATACTCATTTTCCTCGTCTGCAAAACAGGTTTCGATCCAGAACCGCCTGCTTATTTCTGCTTCTTTCATTTCGTTAATCGACAGGATAAAGCAGGCTGAAAATATTTCTTCAAATTCACCGGGCAATTTGTCACAGAATTCATCCGGAAGAAAAACTCTCATTTCTGCCCCGGCTGTATAGTCTGTAAAAAAAGAACGAACCGGCCCCGGCAGTTTCACCTGCAGTTCTTTTTCCAGATTCAAAACCATCGCTTCCGTTGCTTTTGTCTCTGTTGTATAACATGCTTCATCCGTTATTTTTTTGTATGCAATTATAAGTTCCCTGCATAAAGAATCAAATTGTTTATAGTCCATTTGTTATCCATCCTCCAAACAATCCTGAAATTTTCTTTTCAGTGACTGCAATTTTTCTGCCTGTGAAACCTATTTTACTTTGCGAAAAACACCGTGTCAAAAGGATTTTTCCCTGCCGAAATCCCTGTTTTTAATAGTACTCTTCCATTGCAGCAGAATATATTTCATCCTTTTCAAACCATTTTGAAATTTCATTTTTATCCGTAACTGCAGTAAATCCATAGATGGTGAGACCGTTTTTTTCAATGAAATCTGCGGCTTTTCCATATGCTTTATCCTGCACATCCATCATCCTGCAGAATTCATCCTGCTCTTCCATATATCGAAGCATACTTACCACATGGGTTTTCATAACATCCGGATCGATCATGTCCACACCATCTTCATAAACTTCTTCTTCCGTACCATTCCACAATACAAGTTTGGGATATGTTTCCTTGTCCCAACCCATGTTATGGCTGCAGCTCATATTCAGATTGAATCCTATATTATCTGTCTGGAAATACGTGTAATCCTGGCCCGATGCCTTCGGATCGTTGGTTTTTACTGCACACCAGATTTCACTTAAACCCTGATTGTCTTCCATCAGTTTCATAAATTCTTCGTAAGACATCATCCGGTTTAATGTAAAATACGTTTTATACAGACGCCCTTCTTTTAAATTATTGATGTTTTCCCTGCTTCTTTCCGGTCCTCCTGCAAATCCATGTCCGATTTTTCCATCCGGATCTATGAAATTGTTCTTCTCATCCTGTTCGGCAATCAGTTCTCCAATGGGGCGGGTAAGATCCCCTTCCACCTGAAACCAGTCAAAGGCATTGCCTGATAATCCGCAAAAGACATTGGCATCATAGAAGGTAACTTTGTTTTTCTTTATATTTCCAACCACATTATGCCATTCGGCTCCGGAATAACTCCATGTCTGCGGTATATAAATATCATAATTTCCGAATCCGCTTCCTTCCACATCCACATAATCTCTTCTGGAAAATGGCATATTTAATTCGGTGTATACCTCCATATCCAGACTCATCTGATTGGTTCCTGTGGCCGCATCAACAATTTTGCCCGGATCATAATAGAATCGATCCACAATTTCAGGCAGTGCAAATGCACAGAAAGCAACAATGGCCAGTACGGTGATTCCCACTGCAATTCCCATATGAAGAAATGCTTTTCGGATGGATTTCTGTATTTCCTTTGTAAAGTCCTCCCCTTTGGCAGATGTCTTCATGCCCGTATTTCCATCCACCTCTGGTGAATCGGCTATCTCATCCCAGATATCGTCCGAAGCATTCTCAAACAGATACTCACTGATGGCATCCTGTTTTTCAATATCCTGTTCCACTTCCATGCGTTTTTTCTCATCCAGCTGCCCCTTTTTATAAAGCTGTAAAATCTCACGATATGTCATATCCATTTTCCTCCATGATTTTTTTCAGTTCCTTTTTTGCCCTGTGTGCGATAATTCTTACATTCTCCGGTGAAATCTGAAGCGTAGATGCGATCTGTTTCTGGTTCAGTCCGCTGAAATACTGCAAAAACAGTATCTCACGCTTTCTCACGTCCAGCTGTCCCAATTCCCAATAAAGATTCTGTTTTCTCTCATTATGAATAAGCTGTTCCAGTATTTCATCTTCCTTAATGGATTCTCCGGAAAATAAAACCGGTTCATCGCTCAGTTCTTCTCTCCCCTTCTTCTTTCGGTCATTCAGATACAAATTACGGGCCACCCTATACAGCCAGGCCCGCATGTTTGTATGCGTATCTGACAGCGAGAGGATTGCTTTCAGAAAGGTCTCCTGCATCAGATCATCTGCCAGAGAACCTGAGTGACTCAGAGAAAACAGATAGAGCCATATTTCCCGACTGTATGTCTCATATAATCGCATCAATATGTCTTTATCCATATTTGATTCTTCCTTTAATGTGTAGTTCAAATGGTTCTGTTATCTATACAACAATCATATCATGAAAATGTTACAGATGAAAAAGTTGCACTGAATAAGCCAAACAGGTAAAATAAAAAGTATCAAAAATGCAAAGGAGAAAAACATTGAAAACACCTTTTAATCTGAATACGGTTTTTCGAATCGCTGTCCTTCTTGTGGTTATGATTGTTTCTATTACAATCCTAGCACCAATCATGTCTAAACCGGAAACCTATTCAAAAACAATTGCAAAACTGAATGAAAAGCAGATGAATATTATGGAGGTCAGTGCTACGGCTACCGTATCTTCCATTACGCTTGCCGCAATTCCGGATGATGCAACAACCCCTGTAGCAAACAAAATCATGGATCTGGCCGGATATCTGGTGCTGGTTCTTTGCACAATCGTTATGGAAAAATATATGCTGACGATATTCGGCAGTCTGGCTTTTCAATATCTATTGCCAGCGATATGTGCCTTGTTGATTCTGAATACATTTCTTAAGAACCCATCCATTGCAAAACTTGCTTCAAAAATTTTTGCAGTTGGGCTTACACTGCTTCTGGTTGTTCCTGTAAGTGTCCGCATATCAGACATGATCGAAGAGACTTACAAAGTTTCTATTGCAACAACGGCAGATCATGCAATTGAAGAGACACAGGCAGAAGAAACGAAAAGCTCTGTATCAGAAACTGAAATACAGAAGCTTGAAACGGAGGTACCTTCCACAGAAGAAACATCCGGAAATCTCCTTGACCGTTTCCTCCATAGTGTGAATGAAGTAACAAAAACAGCAAAGGATACTACATCACAGATATCCCAGGCCGTTTCAAATGCAGCCGGATCAGCAGCTTCGGCAATAACATCATTAACAGATGAAGCAATTGCAAAAGCAAAAGATATGCTGAATGATCTCATTGAAACGATTGTCGTTCTGATTGTTACAAATTGTCTGCTTCCGGTAATGGTATTACTCTTCCTTTTCTGGATCATCAAACTTATTACCGGTATTCAGATTAATCTTCCTGACCCTGGTAAAATCACAAAGAAGTGGCATAAGAAACCGGAAAATCGTTAAATCAAAAACCAGAGCAGCTTTGCAGGATATACTTACTTCTGCAAAGTTACTCTGGCAAAATGAAGTTTTGCTTCTATTCCGCATACCCATAGGACACCGAACTGATGGTTCCATCAAAATAAACAAAATCGCCGTCACTGTCATTCCAGACGGCCTGAAACGTTGTTGGATATCTGATTCCGTTTTCATGAAGCTGATAATCGCTGCACCTTGCGGACCAGGGTATATATTCCATACTTCCATCCTTTTTCCGGGCAGCTCTGTCATTTGTGGTAAAGGAAATCATTTCATACCGCTCATTAAAGGTAAAGATACCGCCTGCTGTCTGACCTTCCCGGCTGATTACTGCCCGTACCTGGTAATCGCTTATCTCCTCAAATGTAATATAGTTCTGCAGGAGAACAGAAGGTGCAAACATACATTCCGCAAGAAAAGTGACCAGACAGGCCTTATCCATATCCGGTCCAGTCTGGTCAAACAGGGTGATAACCTTTGCAATTACACCTTTCATCCCGCCTGTTCCATTTTGATAATAGTCATATCCCTCAAAGGGAATACCAAACATACTGCTGTCAATCAAGGCCATTCGGCATGGATCTTTGACAAAGTTGTACTGCGTATAATCAATCTTCAAAGCGGGACCATTTTTTCCCTGCAAAAAATCAACATTATGATATTTCATTTTCAGATAAGACATTTTCGGCGTTCCGATATAGCCGCAAGTTTCCAGGTATCTTTGTACAACAGCAGGAAGATGAGAACAGTCTTTATCTGTAAAAATCTTATTTTCAACTGACAGCTGATTTTCTGTCATAAGTCTGGATATG
Source organism: Lachnospiraceae bacterium (assembly GCA_022781515.1). Taxonomy (GTDB): domain Bacteria; phylum Bacillota; class Clostridia; order Lachnospirales; family Lachnospiraceae; genus TWA4. The sequence goes on along the minus strand of JALETI010000202.1, from coordinate 1,521 downwards.
TCCTTCTGAAATTGTTTTTTTATAAGCAGGTTTTTCATTATACTTCCTCTTTCATGGGCAGCAGTATATGTGCTGTTACACCGCCCGTGGGATTTTCCGTGTAGGAAAGGCCGTATTCCCGGCCGCAGAGCAGCTTGATCCGCTTCTGCACATTCAGAATGCCGATACTGTTGCCTTCCAGTTTAGCCGGTTGTCTGGAATAAGTCAGAAGCATCTGATCAATGGCGGGTTTCTTGCCTTCCGCAAAACCGCTGCCGGTATCACGGACCAGGATCTCCAGCTTGTTCTCCGGTGTTTTCCGGGCGGAAATGCACACCTCGCCCCGGTAGCCCTTGTTTTTCAGGCCGTGCAGAAGGCTGTTCTCCACAATGGGCTGAAGGATAAAATTGGGTACCTTCATTCCGCCCAGCTCAGGGTCAATGTCATATTCGCACTGCAGTTCGGGATAACGATAGCACATCAGCTCCATGTAGGCTTCCAGCAGTTCCAGTTCGTCATCCAGAGATACCATAGGCCTGTCCACCTTCACGCTGAGCCGGAAGAAGTCCACCAGCCGCATGAGCAGATCGGCAACTGTTTTGTCTCCGTTCAGCTGTGCCTGAATGCGGATGGTGTCCAGGGTGTTGTAAAGGAAATGAGGATTCACCTGACTTTTTAAGTACAGCATGGACATCTTCTGCTCTGTCAGTTCGGCCCGAAGAATATCCGGGTTCTCCAGAGTCAGATAGAACGACAGTGTCATCAAAGTAATGCCCATACCGCTGATGAGCCAGGTATGATTCAATCCCTGCAAAGCACAGACAGTAACCTCAATAAGCAGCGCTGAACCGATGGCAAACTTCTTTTTCTGTTCGATCTGCCTCCAGTTTACAACAAAAAGTCCGGCACACAGAAGCAGATAGAAAGCGACACCTCCATAGGGAACCAGCATGTACGGACCGGAAGAATAGTTGCCCTCCGGGGTCACCGTATAGGTAATCGGCAGCAGGAAATTGGCCAGCTCCGCCACAACCAGAAAGAATCTGGCTGCCCGGTCCAGCCGCCGGGGCTTTCCGGTCTCCTCCTCCACCAGAATGGCGATATACTGATAAAACAGATAAAGCACCAGCACCATACTGCCCAGAAACAGCCTGTGAACAGCATCGTTTAACAACCTCGGTACTGTCTCCAGATGATGCACTGTGTAAACAGTGACGCCGTCCAGCACCAGATGAATCAGCACAACAACCAGTAAGACAGAAAACGTCCTGTGCAGCGGCGTGTTCTTTCTCCCGGCAGAAAAATAGACACAGGCAACAAAGGCCAGAACCATAATAAGCGCAATCTCCATTCTCAGCATATCGTATCCCTCCTTTTGATTTTCCGGAAGAAAAGAAAATAAATCAGCAGACCGTCAATGATAAAATCATAAACGCGCAGCCGGTCAAAAAGCAGAACACTTGACATCACGGAAACAAGTACGATTCCTGCCCCAATGATTTTGGGGAAAATGGAAAAATATTTTGCATTGCAGCCTTTTTT
>JALETI010000181.1 GCA_022781515.1 Lachnospiraceae bacterium | reverse complement strand
CACACGCCGAAAGAGGTGGCAGAAATCATTGCCCCCCAATTTGAAGAAAGTGATATAGACACCATTGCATCCATTGTTGCCCGTTATCAGGCACAGGACAGCTGGAAAAATGACATGACCCTGACAAGGGAAAGCTTTGATCTGCTTCAGAATATTCTGCTGGAAGCAGACGAACTGGACGAAAAAGTTCCTTATGAAAAACTGGTGACCACGGAATATACCCGATAAATACCCGAAATCTGTTCTGAAAAGGGGCTGCTGCACGAATTCCATTTCGTGCGCGGTCCCTTTTCCTATTCAAATCCGCGCAAAGTTTTCTCTGATTGAACTAAATCTTAGAAATTACTTCAGTGCGGATTATTTTATGTCCATTCAGATAATCGTTCATGTCCTGCGGTATTTCACAGGTAAATCCCATTGCAGTACCTTTTACCGGATGTATAAATGACAGAGAGCAGGCATGAAGGGCAGGTCTGTCAAGAACGGGGGCTCCTCCATAAAGTACATCTCCCAGCAGAGGATGTCCAAGCCAGGCCATATGAGTTCGAATCTGGTGGGTACGTCCTGTTTCAATGGTAATCTCTGCCAGTGAAAAAGTTCCATTTTCTTCATATCCAATGATACGATAGTGCGTTTTCGCTTCTGCACCGCCTTCCGACGAACTGCAGACACGCTGCTTCATGGGAACAGAAGGATCTGCACCAATGGGCTCCGTGATATCTGCTTCCGATACCGATGGACAGCCTGTCAGAAGTGCATAATAGATCTTTTTCATTCGTCCGTCTGCCCGCTGTTTTTCCAGCTGTGTCAATGCCGGAGCATGTTTGGTATACAGCAGAAGTCCGGATGTGCCCTTATCCAGACGACCGGCAAGACGTACCACATAGCCTTCCCCTTTTTCTGCAAAATAACCCATCAGCAGGTTTGCCATGGAATCACAGTAATGGCCTGCAGATGGGTGGCAGACAATGCCGGCAGGTTTTTCCACCACCAGAATATCTTCATCTTCATAAAGAATATGAAGGTTCCCATTTACCGGAATCAGATGCGAAGAAGACTGATTCCGATCCTCCAGCAGTATTTCCAGATGGTCTCCCTGTTCCAGTCGATAGCGAACTGTCACCTGTTTTCCGTTTACCGTGATACCATTTTTCCTGAATTTTGCCTTCTTAATCTGCCCTGTACCCAATTTCCACTTATAAATCAGTACCTGCTTTACGGTATGTCCTGCCTCTTCTTCTGAGATGCAGCAGCTGTATTTTTTCTCCAACGATTTTCTCCATAAATTTTTTTCAGTTATTATCCAGTTCCTTTTTTATGTGACGAAAGTATATCACAATTTGATTTCCATATCCAGTATATTATAATTTACACGACAAATGAGCCTCACGTCTGTGAAATAATACATATAAATATAGTATGTTATATAATCATATAAAATGTAGGATATTCATGAGAAAAGTACAGTCGCTTTCACGGATTTACTTTTTGACAACCCAATCGTAAAATAAGGTAAATATGAAATGGAAGTTAGATAACTATAATAATCTTTACAGAACTGCTTGGCGCTGTAATTATTCCCACTTATATTGTGGTTCCTCTGGCAGGAGCCGGTAATTTCCAGGGATATTTCATGTACGGATGTGTATGCATCATCATTTCTGCAGTACTGGCATTCGTTGTTATTCAGAGAAGCAAAGCATTTTCAAAATAGAATGTACTATTAAAAACATATAAAAAAAGGAGAACAATTATGTTAACACCCAGACAGAATTATTATGAATCTGCAAAAGGCGGAAACCCCGATCGTTTTGCAAACCAGTATGAGGCACTGCGTCTGTGCCTGAATCCAGCCATGATTCACAGCCCTTCACCGAAGCCCGGTGAATTAAACGTAGTAAATGCATGGGGAATCACAAACAGCTTCCCTGCAAATACACCCGGATGCTTCCCGGTTCACACACCGGATAAGATCGTAATTAAAGATATCGAACACTGGAGAGATTATGTGCATGCTCCCAGTCTGGATTTTCCGGAAGAAGAGTGGGATATGTTCCGCGCAATCTACGATTCTGTAGATACAAATCTGGCATATAAAGCAGCATTTATTGCTCCCGGTTTATTTGAAATGTGTCATCATCTGGGCGAAATGCAGAATACCATGATCAACCTGATTGAGTATGAAGATGAAATGCATGATCTGATCAAGTATCTGACAGATTATGAACTGCGTCTGGCAGATCTGATCTGTTCCAAGCTGAAACCGGATGCATTGTTCCATCACGATGACCTGGGCAGTAGAACCAGTACTTTCATGAGTCCATCCATGTTCGAAGAGTTCTATGTGGATGCATACAAGGAAATCTATGGATATTACAAAAACCATGGATGTGAACTGATTATTCATCACTCTGACAGTTATGGTGCAACCTTAATTCCCTGCATGAAAGAAATGGGAGTGGATGTATGGCAGGGCTGTATGTCCACCAACAATATTCCTGCCATCAGAAAACAGTATTGTGGAGAAATCGGTTTCATGGGCGGTTTCGATGGTGCAGATTACGACATTCCCAACTGGGACAAAGAAACCATCCGCAAGCAGGTATTCAAAGCACTGGATGAAGTGGAATCCCCCCGTGGATATATTCCCTGTATCGCACAGGGTGGTCCCGGCTCCATCTACGATGGTGTATATGAAACCATTTTCGAAGCCATCGATGACTACAATGAACTGCATTTCAATATCAATAAAAATGAGATCAAACGCAGTCCTCTGCAGTTTGAAAAGAAGGGTTATATGTAGATCATTCGGTATGACAGAATAATATAAAGCCGATTATCCAGATCCTCCAGATCCAGATCCACCAGTTCCCGGATGCGGTCCATTCGGCTGATAAATGAACTTCTGTGAATATACAATGCCTTGGCTGTGGCTGCGGCATTGTATTTTTCTTTTATATAGGTATATAACGTCTTAGCATATGAAGTTTCATGGAGCAGATCATATTCCATAAGTTTCAGAACGGCAGGATGACAGATCTGATCGATTCGAAAATCAGCGTTTCCACGTTGCAGAAGATACTCCAGAGCATAATCATCAAATAACTGGTATGGTTTTTCTTCTATATTATTGGGATGACTCATGGCTGTATTCATTACAAACTGTGCCTGATTCACTGCAGCAGTCATATTTTCCAGATGGGAAATATCCGAAAACATGCGGCTGACAAATACGTAAGTGGCAAACTGATCCGTTATTTTTTTCATAATATTTTGAAGATCTGCAGCCATTTCTGTTTTTCGCTGAAACAGTGATTCATTATACAATATGATAATTTTTCCATCTTTCATGATACAAAAACATCCGGGAAGCCGTTCTTCCAGCTGATTACAGACATAGGAAGCACTGTAAATAGTTGCTCCACTGCTCCTTGCTATCATCAATGCAATATACCAGTGATCATCCAGGCGGCACTGATTCTCCAGAAGGGTCTGATAAAACAGCTCCACATCCACAGGAAGTTTTGCAAAAATATCCATCAGGAAGCAGTGAAGTTTCTGTCTGTTGTATACCGTATTTTCAAAACTGCTGTTCTGTTGATACAGAATTTCAAGAAAACTGCCGGTGTAATCAAAAATGGTTTTTGCATATTCGATATCGGTGTATTCATCGGTAAGCAATGATAATCGTCCCACAAACTGATCGTTATAAAAGATATTTTTATATACGACGGTTTCATCATGGGTATATACAAAAGCTTCTTTATATTTTTCCAGATTTTTAAACTCAGTCTGATTTCGTAATTCATTGGCAATATGAAAAGGCAGATGATTATAAGAATCCACCATATTGCTCAGCTTCTGAGAAGAAATGGTATAGGCAATATATCGGAAATTGGGATCAATCAAAGCAATTGACATATCGAGAAAATCGCTGATTACTTCAATCATTGTCTGAAAATCCATCTTTTTATTCAATACTTCATTCATTTTTGCCTCCCAGTCATTGAAAGCCTCCTGAATGTAGATCAGCACATTATATGCCATCGACTCGGAAAGCAGATCATCCAGTACAATGATCTCACAACCGGGATGGGGCGGAATTGTTTCCGGCCGGCTGAGACAGATCAGAATCGAATTCTTTACCCGATGTACACATTTTTCCAGATCTTCCGGTTCCACCAGAATAATGTGTTCCTCCATATTAAAATAAATATTGAAAAAGACTGGTGATTTTACAAAAATATGACTGGTAACGTCTG
>JALETI010000168.1 GCA_022781515.1 Lachnospiraceae bacterium | reverse complement strand
ACCACTTTTAATTTTCCATCCGTCTTTAGCAGCAGGAATATAACCTTTTTCTTTCAGTCTTACCCATCCTAATGTTGGAATCTTAATCCTGTGCCTTTCGCAGACGCAATCCTTTGGATTATTCTTCACAAAATACATTTTCACATCTGATCTGCCTTTTTTCTTAAAATTGGGGAAAGCACTCTGATGTTTAAAAAATCTTGTGAATGCGGTATATCCATCCTCAATGGACTTCTTTACTGCTTTTGAGTACACATCCTTAATCCATGCTTTATCAGGATGATTCGGAATGTATTCGTTATTAAGCCAGACACTGAAACTTTTACCTGTCATGAACTTTTCGCCATGATCGTGAAGTTCTTTGTTGTAAGCAATGTAGAAATTATAAACATATCTGCAGGTGCCAATAGTTCTGTTAATTTTGAACTTCTGTTCCTGCGTCGGATTTATTTCTGTTTTGAAGCTCTTCAGCAATTTCTCTGTCCTCCTTTGCTTCAGTGTACACTTTTTTCTTATAATAAGCAAGTGTAGCTGTCACATCGGTGCAGTTCATTGCTCATGAATGCAAGCATCCGTCGCACTTTTTGTGTAAATCTGCCTGGCTCTGATCTGAACAGTAACAAATATGCAGATTGTGGTATGAAAAAGGGAACATTGGTTGTTTGTATGGGAATAATGGTTGATGTGACCGTTTTTTTGTTTTAGAATAAAAGTTGCGCAAAAAAAGTATAAAGAAAGGAAGAGAGATGTACATTATTTTATTTCTTTTCTGGGTGATTCTGAACGGAAAGTTCAATCTGGAAATCACCCTGTTCGGCCTTGTGATCAGTGCCGCTCTGTACTGGTTTATCTGTAAGTTTATGAATTACAGTATGGAGTGGGAGATGCATGTGCTGAAGGCATTCCGGGGAATAGTCAGTTATGTCTTTTTCCTCGCAGTCGAGATTATCAAAGCAAATCTCGCAGTTGTCCATGTGATTCTTCAGTTTGACAGTGAACCGGAGCCGATGATGGCAGAGTTTACTGCGGATCTGAAGACCACCACCGGAAGGGTGCTTCTGGCCAATTCCATTACCCTTACCCCCGGTACGATTACCGTTGAACTGGAGGATAATTCGTACCTGGTACATGGTCTGGAGCCGGAGTACCTGGAAGGAATCCATGAATCTGACTTTGTCAGAAAAATTAAAAAGCTTGAAGCACAGGCAGAAAGGGAGGGATAGAACATGTTTGCAGATATGCCTGCACTGAACAGTGCATGCCATTATTTTATGATTTTTGTATTCGGTGCATTTGCAGTGATGTTTATTCTGTGTCTGATCCGCATGATTATCGGTCCAAATGTGGCGGATCGTCTCCTGGCTTCCAATATGATCGGCGGTCCGGTCATCTGTACGATAGCGGTTCTCGGTATTCTGCTGAATGAAACCTATCTGCTGGATGTGGGACTGATCTATACGCTGATCAGTTTCCTGGCAGTTGTGATTATTTCCCAGATTTACATCGGTGTATACCGGGAAAAGAATCAGAAGCAGGAACTTAGAGAGAAAAAGCTGGCAGAACAGACTGCCGCGCAGGCTGCAAAGGAAACAGCTGCTGTAAAAAAGTCTGAAAAACGGGAGGAGAACTGATATGGAAATTCTGAATTGGATTCGTTTTATTCTGGCTGCCGTTCTGATTACCGCAGGTCTCGTTTTTTATGCAATCCAGTTTATCGGTGTGTTCCGGTTTCAATACATACTGACGAGAATGCATGCAGCGGCCATCGGAGATACCCTGGGAATGGGACTGGTTCTGCTTGGAACTACCTTGATTTACGGTTTTTCCATGGCGTCTCTGAAGGTAGTGATCATACTTGCATTCATGTGGTTCACATCCCCCGTGTGTTCCCATCTGCTTGCGAAGCTGGAAGTCCTTTCCCAGAGGCACAGAGATGATCGCTGTCCCGTGGTAAAAGCAGAGGATATTGGAAAAATGCATGAAAATGCAGAGCAGGAAAAGGAGGCAGAAGCATGACAATAATTACATGGATTCTTCTGATCTTTCTGGTTGTCTGCGCGGTGGCGGTTAGTTTTCAGAAGGATCTGCTGCACTCGGTTCTGATTTTTATGATCTACAGTGTGGTTATGGCAGTGATCTGGCTGATTCTGGAATCCCCTGACCTTGCGATCACGGAAGCTGCGGTGGGAGCCGGCATCACAACTGTATTATTTTTTGTAACATTAAAGAAAATTCAGAGAATTTCCTCTGACAGAGAAGAAGATGAGGAGATAGACGAATGAGTAGAAAACGTCCTGTTGAGGAATATGAAAAGAGTTTTGCCTTCCGTTTTAAACGCTGGATGAGCGGAGAAAAGGATCCCTTTATCGGGGAAGTGGAAATGCATCCCCAGGCCGAACCGGAGGATCCGGAAGCCGCTTTTCGTTTTGTGGAAGAAAAAGAATACCGGGAGCCTGCCCGTATGCGGATTGATGCAAAAGCATCCACCATTTACAGCAGGGGCTATATTGTGATGAGTATCATCGTATGTCTGGCTCTGGTTGCCATCCTGTCTCTGGCGGTTTCCCATCTGCCGTCCATCGGTGATGCAGCCAATCCCACCAACAATGAAGTGGGCAAACGGTATATCGAGCAGGGGCTTCAGGAGACCGGCTCCATCAATATTGTAACCGGCATGATTCTCACATACCGTGCTTTCGATACCTTCGGTGAAACCACCGTTCTGTTTATTGCAACCTGCTGTGTCATGATGCTGATCATGGTTGAAAATGAAGAAAAGCGTAAGAAACTGAAGCTGGATGATTTCGGTCTGGAGCCGCTGGATGACCCGATTCTGAAAATCGTTGCCAGATTTCTGTGCCCCATCATTTTCATGTTCGGTATCTACGTTGTTCTGAATGGCCATTTATCACCCGGCGGCGGATTTTCCGGCGGTTCCATTATCGGAGCCGGCATGATTCTGCATGCAGCGGCCTTCGGTTTTCCTACCACACAGAAGTTTTTCAATGAACATATCTACGTCATTATCAAAGTATCCGCTTTGATGTGTTACGGACTGATTGCCATTTATTTCTTTTATACCGGTGCCAATGGGCTGCCCAGCATTTTCCCGAAGGGTATTCCCGGAGCAATTTTAAGCGGAGGTATCATACTACCCATTGATATCTGTGTCGGCACCGAAGTAGCTTGTACAATCTATGCATTTTATGCATTATTCAGAAGAGGAGGTTTATAGGTTATGGGAAGTAATCTGGCATCCCATTATATGGAATTTGTTGCCATAATTCTGTTCGGTATCGGTTTTTCCAACCTGCTTCTTCATCGGAATCTGGTAAAGAAAATTATCGGTCTGAATATTATGGATACCGCGGTGTATCTTTTTCTTGCAGTAAATGGTTATGTATCCGGACGAAAAGCCCCCATCATTGAAAATGGGGTACAGAGTGTGGAAGCGTATATTAATCCGATTCCCGGCGGACTGGTACTGACCGGTATCGTGGTATCCGTATCGGTATCCGCACTGATGCTGGCGTTGACCATCTGTCTGTATGAGAAATACCATACGCTGGATCTTGACGTTATTTCACTTAAGATTAGGGAGAATGAATAATGAGTTTTGTACAGAATTTCCCCTGTTTTTCCATTCTCTCGGCGATGTTTGCTGCCATTCTCACATCCGCAGTGAACGGTAAAACAGCGAGAAAAATCAGCATCGGGCTCACGGCGCTTCTGACGGTTATGTCAGCAGCACTGCTTGTTTTCTTAATGGGTACCGGTGAAAGCTATGTATATGTAATGGGTCATTTCCCCGCCCCCTGGGGAAATGAACTGCGGGCCGGCGAGCTGGAAGCCGGTCTGGCCCTTCTGTTCTCCATCGTAGCGCTGGGAGCCCTTCTCGGCGGTGCCCAGGAAGCGCTGGATGATATCGATGATGAACGGGAAAATTTCTATTTTATTATGATCGATCTGATGATGGCCGCCAATCTGGCTCTGGTTTACACAAACGATATGTTTACCGCATACGTTTTTGTGGAAATCAACACCATTGCAGCCTGCGGTCTGATCCTCGGCAAATACAAGGGCGTGACCATTGCAGCGGCAGTCCGCTATATGATCATGAGCCTGATGGGTTCCGGTATGCTGCTGTTGGGCATTTCCTTTTTCTACAGTATGACCGGACAGCTTCTGATGAGCAATATGAAGGAAGCGCTGGCAGTGGCTTTTGCCAATGAACAGTTTCGGATACCGCTGGTGATCACCATCGGTATGATCTGTATCGGTCTTGCCATCAAAAGCGCCCTGTGGCCTTTCCACACATGGCTGCCTGCTGCCTACGGATTTTCAACAACCATTTCAGCTGCCCTGTTGTCCAGTATTGTATCCAAGGGTTACATTATTTTCCTGATGAAGGTTGTCATTCGTGTAATTGGTCTGGATCATTTTGTGAACAGCCAGATTGTCCATGTTTTACTGGTATTTGGTATTATCGGTATGATCATGGGATCGGTTCAGGCAATCCGTCAGACCAATCTGAGAAAGATGATCGCCTATTCTTCCGTTGCACAGATCGGTTACATTTATATGGGTATGGGCATGGGAAGTCTGGAAGGCATGGGTGCCAGCATTTATCATATTTTTGCCCATGCACTGGCAAAATCCCTGATGTTTATTGCGGCATCCGGCCTGATCAAAGCCTGTGGCAGTGCATCCATCCGGGATATGATCGGTGCAGGATATAAAAATAAAATTGCTGCCCTCGGCTATGTGATTGCATCTTTTTCTATGGTCGGTATCCCCGGTTTTGCGGGCTTTGCCAGCAAATTCCTGTTTGCCAAAGCCTCCCTTGCGGATATGGCCATTGCTTCACCGGTCCTTGCAGCACTGGCTGTCAGTACCATATTGAATGCCATGTATTTTATGAAGGTAATGCTGCATCTGTATTTCCCGCTGCAGAAAGAACAGAAGGAAGCAGGTGTAACCTATCAGACCTATAAAAATACAGCCATTTACGTGGCAGCCGTTGTGCTGTTAAGTGCTGCAAACATTGTGGTTGGCGTTTGTTATAAACCGATGGCAGAAATTATCTTCCACGGTCTGGAAATATTCGGTTAATGGAGGGAAAGGATACATGAATATGCAATTAATGATTTTATGCTGTATTTTCCTTCCGATTCTTGCAGGTGTGCCGATTCTGCTGCTGCCTGCAAAGGAAGATGAGGTAAGAGACCACGGAATCGCTTTGTTTTCCCTGGCTGTCATTGCGGCGGTAGTTGCTTCGGTGGCTGCCCTGCTGATCGGATTTGCAAAGGGAAATCTTCCGTCCATGACACTGTTTCAGCTGACAGACAGACTGTCTGTGGAATTCCGGCTGGATGCTCTGGGTGCATTTTTCCTGTCCTTCATTGCCGTGGTATGGCTGCTGGCAGGGATTTTCTCTCTGGAGTATCTGCACCATGAACAGAATCGAAAACGGTTCTGGGGTTTTTATCTGCTGACGCTTTCGTCCCTTCAGGGACTGTGTTTATCTGGCAATCTGGTCACCATGTATCTGTTTTTTGAAATGATGACTCTGGTGTCCATGCCACTGGTACTGCATACGCAGACCCATGAGGCGGTTATGGCCGGTCTGAAATACCTGTTTTATTCCATGTTTGGCGCATACAGTGCCCTGTTCGGTGTATTTGTGTTCTATAGCATGGGAGAAAACCTGAGCTTTGTACCCGGCGGTATTCTGAATGCTTCCGCCACAGCAGAACATGCAGGTCTTCTGCATCTGGCGATTTTCTGCATGATTCTCGGCTTCGGTGTAAAGGCCGGTATGTTCCCCATGCACGCATGGCTGCCCACAGCTCATCCGGTGGCACCGGCACCGGCATCTGCCGTTCTGTCCGCCATCATCGTAAAGGGCGGTGTGCTGGCCATTATCCGTTCCGTTTATTATATTGCCGGTACGGATCTGATCCGGGGAACCTGGGTACAGTATGTCTGGCTGGGACTGGCATGCTTCACCGTATTCCTGGGGTCCATGCTGGCATACAATGAAAAAGTATTAAAGAAACGTCTGGCCTATTCATCCGTCAGTCAGGCGTCCTATATCCTTCTGGGACTGGCCATTCTGAATCCGGCAGCACTGACCGGATCTTTGCTGCATGTGTTATTCCATGCACTGATCAAAACGGCGCTCTTCCTCAGTGCCGGTGCGATTATCTATAAAACCGGCTGTACCAGAGTGGATCAGCTGAGGGGTATCGGGAAGGAAATGCCCGTCACCATCTGGTGTTACACCTTTGTATCCCTGGCACTGATCGGTATTCCCCCTGCCAGCGGCTTTATCAGCAAATGGTATCTGGCCGTGGGTCTGCTGGACAGCGGTGTCAGCGTGATTTCCTGGCTGGGTCCGGTGATTCTGCTGGTCAGCGCACTGCTGACAGCGGGTTATCTGCTGCCCATCACCATCACGGGATTCCTGCCCGGCAATGATTTTGATTACGCATCTCTGAAAAAGAAGGAACCTTCCTGGAAAATGATCGTTCCCCTTCTGGTTCTGGCAGGTGCTGCACTGATTACCGGTATTTTCCCCGGCGGTCTGATTGAATTTCTTCAGGGCATTGCCCTTACATTGGTATAGGAGGTGGAGATTTCATGAATTCAGTATTTTTACTCATTGCCGTCTTATTTCCAATTGCCGGCTCTGTTCTGATCCCGCTTCTTCCCTTTCAGAAGAAAGCTCACTGGCAGATCTATACGGAAATCATTACCCTGATCACATCGGCTCTGGCTCTTTTTGTTGTGGTGAACCGGCCGGATGAACTGGTCCTTTTCACCGTATCGGATACGGTACGGATTGCTCTGCAGGTGGATGGACTGGGTATGGTATTTGCCGGTCTGATTTCCATTCTGTGGCCCATTGCGGTGCTGTATTCCTTCGAATATATGAATCATGAAGAACGGCAGCGTTCCTTCTTTATGTTCTATATCATGACCTTCGGCATTACACTGGGAATCGCATTTTCAGCCAATATCCTGACCATGTATTTCTTCTATGAAATGCTGACTCTGGTTACGGTACCGCTGGTTATCCACACTTTCACAAGGGATGCGGTTCTTGCCACAAGAAAATATATTTACTACTCCCTGGGCGGTGCTGCCCTTGGCTTTATGGCGGTGGTATTCCTGATACGTTACTGCGGCGGAAGCGACTTTGTTCCCGGCGGATTTCTTACGGCAGGGGCTCTGGAAAACGGCCTGGACTTTACACTGACCATTTACGTGCTTGCATTTATGGGCTTTAGTATTAAGGCTGCCATGTTCCCCTTCCACGGATGGCTTCCGGATGCCGGTGTGGCTCCCACTCCGGTTACTGCACTGCTTCATGCGGTGGCAGTGGTTAAGGCAGGTGCCTTTGCGGTGATCCGCCTGACCTATTACTGCTTTGGTACAGAGCTGCTCCGCGGCACATGGGCACAGAATCTGGTGATGGGTCTGGCCATGTTTACCATTGTATTCGGCTGCAGTATGGCGGTAAAGGAAACTCATCTGAAGAGAAGACTGGCTTATTCGACCGTATCCAACCTGTCCTATATCTGTTTTGGTGTTACCATCATGACACCGGCCGGTCTGTTGGGTGCTTTATGTCATATGTGCTTCCATGCAATCATGAAGATCAGCGCCTTCTTCTGTGCCGGCGCCATCATGCATCAGACCGATAAGGATTATGTCCATGAAACCAATGGGTTCGCAAAGAAAATGCCCTGGGTGTATCTGGCATTTACCGTGTCTGCCCTGGGTATGATGGGTGTTCCCGGCGGCTGCGGTTTTATCAGTAAATGGTATCTGGCTCAGGCTGCTTTTTTAAGCGGCAATCATCTGGCATGGCTCGGTGTGGGCGCCCTTCTGGTTTCCGCGCTGCTGACCGCCATCTATATGATGACCATGATCATCCGCGGTTATTATACCGAGAAGGATTTTGATGAAAGTACATTGGAAAACGTAAAGGATCCCAGCTGGAAAATGATCCTTCCGCTGATGCTGTTTTCCATAGGCATTGTGGCATTTGGTCTGTATTCCGCACCCCTTGTGGAATTCCTGACTAAAGTGGCAGAAGGACTGATCTAGGGAGGTGGAAGAGTGAGCGCGAATTTATTATTTTTCCTGGTATTTTATCCGATGGCAGGAGCGGTCCTTTCCTACCTGATCGGCCGCCGGTCAAAGGAAGCAAGAAATTTCTTTGCGGATTTTGTGGTTGTTTCTGAATTCCTTGCCATGGTTTATACAGCCGTAAATCTCCGGGGGGCAGATGTGTGGGCCCCGGAAATTTGCGGCATGGGTCTGCATTTCACAGCGGACGGCTTCCGTGCTATTTACGGACTGGTTGCCGCCTTTATGTGGATGATGACCATTATCTTTTCAAGAGAATATTTTGCACACTACCGCAATCGCAATCGTTACTATCTGTTTCAGCTGGTAACGCTGGGTGCAACCATGGGTGTATTTCTTTCCGCAAACCTTTACACCACCTTTATTTTCTTTGAAATCATGTCCTTTACCTCCTATGTCTGGGTGGCACAGGACGAACGAAAAGAATCCCTGCGGGCCGCAGAAACCTATCTGGCGGTGGCAGTAATCGGCGGTATGGTTCTTCTGATGGGTCTGTTCCTTCTGTATGATGCAGTGGGAACCCTCGAAATCAATGACCTGTTTGAAGCCTGCCGCGGATATGAAAACAAAGCACGGCTGTATGCGGCAGGCGGCTGTATTCTGGTGGGCTTCGGCGCAAAGGCCGGTGCCTTTCCTCTGCACATCTGGCTGCCGAAAGCCCATCCCGTTGCACCGGCACCGGCATCTGCTTTGCTGTCCGGTATTCTGACCAAGGCCGGTGTCTACGGTATCCTGATCATCAGCTGTCAGATGTTCTTTGAAGATCATGCATGGGGCATCCTGATTCTTGCTCTTGGAACCATCACTATGTTCGGCGGTGCCCTGCTGGCAGTGTTCTCAGTGGACCTGAAACGGACACTGGCATGTTCTTCCATGTCCCAGATCGGCTTCATACTGGTAGGTATCGGCATGCAGTGCCTGCTGGGAGAGGAAAACGGACTGGCTGTCCACGGTACCTTCCTGCACATGATGAACCATTCCCTGATCAAACTGGTGCTCTTTATGGCTGCCGGTGTGGTTTATATGAATCTGCATCAGCTGAACCTCAATGAAATCCGGGGATTCGGCCGCAAAAAGCCGCTGCTGAACTTTGCTTTCCTCATGGGAGCCCTGGGCATCGGCGGTATCCCCCTGTGGAATGGCTACATCAGCAAAACCCTGCTTCATGAAAGCATTGTGGAATATTCCACAGCCCCGGTATTCAAAGCCGTGGAATGGATCTTCCTGATCAGCGGCGGTCTCACCGTGGCATATATGCTGAAGCTGTATATCTCCATTTTCTTTGAGAAAAATGAAGATCCGGAGAAGCAGAAGAAATTTGACAGTTTAAACGGACGGTACATGAATAAAGAGAGCGTTTTTGCCATTGTGGGAAGCGCGGTGATCCTTCCCATCCTCGGCATGACGGCAACCAGAACCATGATTCCTCTTGCCGCCATGGCACAGGGCTTCATGCACTGCTTTGAACATGTACATACTCCCCATTTCTTCAGCTTCGTCTGCCTGAAGGGCGGTCTGATCTCCATCGCCATCGGTGTACTGGTCTATATGGTGATCATCCGTCATCTGTTCTTACAGAAAAAAGCAGACGGAACCACCGAATATGCGGACCTCTGGCCCTCTTGGCTTGACATGGAAAACCGGATCTACCGTCCGGTGATTCTGAAGGTGCTGCCCTTTATCGGTGTATTCGTATGCCGTATCGGGGACTCTCTGGTGGACAGCATCATCGTATTCCTGCGAAAGACTGTCTACAGAGACCGGAAACTGATTTTCCATACCGGGCATATGCCCCGGCTGAGCGATATGATCGGTGACCTGCTGGATATGGTCATCCTTCGATCCAGTGCGAAGGAAGAAAGACGATTCCGTACCAGAATGCGGTTCTTCCACTCCACCTATGAAGAAGAACGTGAAAGAATTGAGTCCAGACTCTCTTTTGGCCTGGAGCTGGCCGGCATCGGCATGGTCTTTGTGTTTGTGTATCTGCTGCTGTAGGCGGGGGAAAGAGAGAGAAAGTAAAAGAGAATAGAAGAATCGTGAGATGAAAAACCTCTCCGGGTCGGCTGGAAAGACGACTCGGAGAGGTTTTTGTATGTAGAAAGTTATTTTCGAAATAAAGCCAAGGGATTATTTTCAAATTTTGTGCCTTTACAGAAATTATGCATGGTAACATTCGGATTCAGTTTCCATGATGAAAGAGCTCCCCTTCCCAGTCGATTAATATACGGGCAGTTACAGAACATTCTATCCATATTTGTAACGTTGGAAACATCCCAATGAGAAACATCGAGAATTTGAAGCTGTTCACATGCACAAAACATGGCAACCATGGTTGTAACATTGGAGACGTTCCAATGAGAAATATCAAGAGCCTGAAGCTGTTTACAATATCCAAACATGAACATCATGTTTGTGACACTGGAAACATCCCAATGAGAAACATCCAGTGTTTGAAGCTGTTTACAAGACTCAAACATGGACTCCATGTTAGTCACGTTGGAAACATCCCATCGTGATACATCGAGAATTTGAAGCTGTTCACAATGAGCAAACATAGAATTCATATGTATAACATTGGAAACGTTCCAATGAGAAACATCAAGAGCTTGAAGCTGTATACAGAACCGAAACATGGAACACATGTTTGTAATGTTGGAAACGTCCCATCGTGATACATCCAATTGCTTCAGATTGTTACAATTACTAAACATTCCATACATATTGGTGACCAGATCTGTCTTCAGATAACTGAAATCCGCAGCAGTGAGTTTTGTGTAATTTGCAAACAGATAGCTGCAGTCAGGATTTGCATAGATATCGCCATTGGCTGCAAGATAAAGGATACGACTCACGATGTCAGATGCTGTACAGGTCCAGGCCATAACAGAACGGTCTTTTGCAGCTGACACATCCCATGCAGTTGAAGGAACATCTTCCAGTGTATTCTTTACATAAATGGCAGAAATCTCACTGCGTTTTATTTTGCTGCCGAAAACAGTTGCATGCGGATCCGGATTTGAATCTGCCATTAGTATGGCAGTTCGGGAGCGGGATGGAGTAGATTCGATAACATTATTCAGTTTAGATTTTCTGCTGACAGTATTTCCATTCTGTCCAATTCTTTCCAGTATTTCTATTCTGTTCCGCAGTTCTGCATTTATGTCCTCCTGTAAGTGGAGCAGATTATTCAGATTATCTATTTTTTTGTTTTGCTGATTCATCATCTGACTCTGCTGATTGATTAACTTATTTTGGCTGTCAATTTTCTGATTCTGCTGCACTATTTTCTGGTTCATCTGCATGGTTATATCATCTTGGTTATTCTTAAGACAGACTGCAGAAATCTGATTTTCTGTTCTATCTGCAACTGTCCATTGAGCAGAACGGATCAGCAGGGCAATTTTTTTTTTATTGGATTCTTGTACTTTGGTATTCATAAGTTACTCCTGGTTATTTTTGGAATAAATCCATGGGATTGTCTTCAAATTTTGTACCATTACATATGGATTTTATGGAAACAGCAGGATTTAGTTTCCAGGAAGACAGGAATCCCTTTTCCACATGATTTATATATAGACAGTTGCTGAATATTCTTTCCATTTTTGTGACATTAGAAACATTCCAATGAGAAACATCCAGAGTTTGAAGCTGTTTACATAGACTAAACATGAAATTCATGTTTGTAACGCTGGATACATTCCATTGTGAAACATCCAAAACCTTAAGTTGGATGCAGTAAAAAAACATGAAATTCATTTTTGTAACATTGGCAACGTTCCAATGAGAAACATCCAAAACCTGAAGCTGTTCACAATGTTCAAACATGGATGTCATATCAGTAACGTAGGAAACATCCCAAAGAGAAACATCCAATTGTTTCAGATTGATACAATGATAAAACATTCCGTTCATATTGGTTACCATATCCATCTTCAGATAAGTAAAATCCACAGCAGTGAGTTTTGTGTAATTTGCAAACAGATAGCTGCAGTCCGGGTTTGCATTAATATTGCCATTGGCTGCAAGAAAAAGAATACGATTTACGCTGTCAGAAGCACTCTGAGTCCATGCCATAACGGAACCATCTTTGGAATCTGAAACATCCCAGGCAGATGAAGGCATGTCTTTCAGTGTGTTTTTTACATAAATGGCAGAAATCTCACTGCGTTTTATACTGCTTCCGAAAACCGTGGCATTCGGATTTGAATTTGAATCTGCCCTTAATATGGCAGTCCGGGAGCCGGATGAATGAGATTTCACAATTTCATTCGGATTAGACTGCCTGCTGACAGTTTTTCCTTTACTTCTATTCTGCTCAAATTTTTTCTCTTTTATCTGGAATAAATCCATTGGATTTTTTTTGAATTTTGTACCATCACATATATTTTTCATGGTAACAGCAGGATTCAGTTTCCATGAGGATAACGTTCCTTTGTTCATCTGATTTATTAACGGGCAATCGAAGAACATACTATCCATGTTTGTAACATTGGAAACATTCCACTGGGAAATGTCCAGAGCCTGAAGCTGCATACATGACGAAAACATGTCATGCATGTTCGTAACCCTGGAGACATTCCAATGAGAAACATCCAGAACCTGAAGCTGTTTACAGTACTCGAACATGCCTGCCATGTCAGTAACACTGGAAACATTCCAATGAGAGACATCGAGAGCCTGGAGCTGTACGCAGAATCGAAACATGGTCCACATGTCAGTTACGTTGGAAACATCCCAATGAGAGATATCGAGAGCCTGAAGCTGGTTACAATGTCCAAACATGGATCTCATGTTCGTAACCCTGGAAACATCCCAATGAGAAACATCTAATTGTTTCAGACCGGTACAATAAGAAAACATGTACTTCATATTGGTTACCAGATCTGTTTTCATGTGAGAAAAATTCACAGCAGTGAGATTTGTGTAATTTGCAAACAGATAACTGCAGTCAGGGTTTGCATAAATATCGTCATTGGCAGCAAGATAAAGGATATAGCTTACGAGGTCAGAAGCCATACTGGTCCAGGCCATAACGGAACCGTCTCTGTCAGCTGATACATCCCAGGCAGATGAAGGAACATCTTCCAGTGTATTCATTGTATAAATGGCAGAAATCTCACTACGTTTTATACTGCTTCCGAAAACAGCGGCATTTGGATTTGAACTCGAATCTGCCATCAGTATGGCAGTTGGGTAACTGGATGAAACAGATTTTTTATTATCTTTATTCTGTTCATTTTTTTCCTGTATTCCCAAGCTGTTTTGAGATCTGGCAGTTAATTCATTCTGCAAATAAAGCTGATTATTCAGATCATCCTTTTCTCTGTTTTGCTGATTCATCCTCTGATTCAGCTGTTCGATTAATTTGCTTTGGTGATCGATTTTCTGATTCAGCTCCACTATTTTCTGGTTCTGCTGCACAATCATTTCATCCTGTTTATTCTTCAGACAGACTGCAGAAACCTGATTTTCTGTTCTTTCAGCTACTGTCCATTGAGCAGAACGGATCAGCAGAGGAATTTTGTTTTTATCGGATTCTGGTGTTTTGGTATTCATAAGTTGCTCCTGATTACTATTGGAATAAATCCCTGGGGGTTTTCTCAAAGCGTGTACCGTCACAAATATTTTTCATGGTAACAGCCGGATTCAGTTTCCATGAAGACAGCGCGCCCTTGTTCATCTGATTGATGGTCAGACAGTTGTAGAACATATGATCCATGTTTGTTACTTTGGAAACATCCCATTGGGATACCGTCAGCCTATTCAGTTTTGTGCAGGAAGAAAACATGGATTGCATTGTTGTTACGGACGATGTATTCCATGTGCTGGTGTCCAGTCTGCGAAGATTACTGCATTTACCGAAAGTGAAATACATATTATTTACCTTTTTTGTATTCCACCGGGATACATCCAGTGAAGTCAGCGAACTGCAAAGATAGAACATGCAGCTGAATGAAGTCACATTGTCTGTATTCCATCCGGACACATCGATATTCTTTAACTGTTCGCATTCACGGAAAACAGAATCCATGGTTGTTGCCTTCTGTGTGTTCCAATGAGATACATCCAGTGAAGTCAGCGATACGCAATGTGAGAACATGCAGCTGAAAGAAGTCACATTGTCTGTGTTCCATCCGGACACATCAAGAACTTTCAGACTTTGACATTTGTTGAAAATATGTTCGAAACAGGTTACATGTGAAGTATTCCAACTGGAAACATCCAGTGTTTCAAGCGATTCACATGCGTAAAACATAGCATACATATCTGTAACGTTACGAGTATCCCATTTGGAAACATCCAGTTTATTCAATGTTTTGCATTCATAAAACATAGACCTCATGGAAGTTACTTTGAAAGTATTCCATCCGGACACATCAAGATGGGTCAGAGAAGAACATTTTGTAAACATCCCATACATGCTGTTGACCAGATCGGTTTTCAAATGGGAGAGATCTGCGTTGTTGAGTTTTGTATAATTTGCAAACAGAAAGCTGCAGTCAGGATTTGCATAAATTTCACCATCAGCTGCAAGAAAAAGATGATTCTTTTTTGAAGAATTTTCTGTATCATAAGACGCTGCAATCCAGGCCTTGACAGAACCGTCTTTTGCGGCGGATACATCCCAGGCGGAAGCAGGAACATTCTTCAGTGTATTTTGGGTGTAAACAGCAACAATGCTGTCGCGTCTCACCTGACTTCCCAAAACACTGCCATTTGAATCAGAACAGGAATCAGACATCAGCATTGGTCGCCGTTGAACAGAGGTCGAAGGAACCCCGATGTCTTTTTTTGTGGTACGGTTTGCATTCTCTTTGTTTACAGTTTTATTATCTGTTGACGTACCGATACGTAAAAGATTCTGAACCTGATTATTCAGTCTTTCTATTTTTTTATTTTGCTGTTTAATAATCTGATTCTGCTGTTCTATCGTGTTGCTCATTGTCTGAATCAGCGAGTTTTGCTGAATGAAATGTTCATCCAGTTTATTCCTGAGGCAGACTGCTGCAACCTGATTTTCAACTCTGTCTGCTACTATCCACTGATTAGAACGGATCAGCAGAGGGATTCTGGTTTTATCGGATTCTGGTGTTTTTGTATTATAGGTATCTTCTGATATTCGTTTTTTCATGAGTATCTCCTGAAAATGTTGGTGGCAAATGGAATTCATGCCATGATACAAACGGATTTAATTATTTATTATACATTTTTCAGACTTTGGAATCAATAAAAGAAGGTTGTTTTATCGGTAATTTGTTGCATCAACAGAATGTATAAATAACAAAAAATGTGAAAAAATAGGAACAGGGTCAAATAATAATTAAAAAAGGAGCATATAAAATGTGGGGTTGGATTCTTGCGATGGTTTCCGGTGCATTAATGAGCATTCAGGGGGTTTTTAATACAGAGGTGACAAAGCAGAGTGGAATCTGGACAGCAGCAGGGTTTGTTCAGCTGACCGCATTTCTGTTTTGTGCTGCGGCATGGCTGATCAGCGGACAGGAAAACGGAATTTCTGCAATCTGGCAGACAGAACCAAAGTATATGCTGTTGGGTGGTGTCATGGGGGCGTTGATTACGTACACGGTCATTCGCAGTATGGATAATCTGGGACCGGCCATGGCAGTGATGATTATTGTCATTACGCAGCTTTTGGCGGCTTATCTGATAGAAGTGTTCGGTTTGTTTGGTGTGGAAAAAGTGGGATTTGAATGGAAAAAAGCACTGGGTATGGCCGTGGCAATTGTGGGAGTATGGATGTTTAAGCGGTAATATGCGGATTGAGATACTGTGTAAAACACAAATTGAAAATGTGATTAAAGTAATACTTTTCAATTTGGGCTTAACTGATTATAATAATACCATAGTTACGTAAAATCAGTGCATTTCACAGAAAAGTAATGAAATGCACTGATTGAATACATAGTTGGAGAAGAAAATGAAAAAAAGAAGAAATACCAGAAATGCTGTCCCTCAAAAAACAGTGGAAAAAAAGGATGACAGCATTACAAGCAGATCAGGTTTTATACCATTACTGATAAGAAATCCACAGCTTTGCATTGTGGAGAAAGACGAGGAAAACAGAATCAGTAAAGTATCCGCGCATGTGAAAAACGTTGATAATTTCAATGGGTATTCAGAAGAAATGCAATTGGGTATTCAAAGAATCAGGGAAGAAAATCAGGGATTAATCCAGCAGAATAAGAATTTGTGTTTACAAATCGGGAAACTGGAAGAGGAGAAACAAATTCAGCTTCAAAAAATCAGTATTCTGGAAAGTGACAGAAACGATTTGAAAGCAAAAGTCAGCTTGCTGTGGGCAGAAAATGCTGATATGAAGAAACGGATTGAAAATATTGAAAATAAGAATAGCGATTATATCAGTAAAGCTGCCGGGTTGGAACTGGATATAAAGAAGATTATGAACCAGCTGGAAAAATTTGGGCAGACCAGCGAAAATCTGAAACAACAGACAGGGGATAAAGCTGAAACCTCATCTGCAAAATCAAGCAGACGTAAAACTGCAATGGATATTTCCGCCAGAATACTGGAAGAACTCAGTTCTTCAGGCAATTCCGGACAAACTCAGGTAATAACTTTTGGCAGTTGTGTACAGGATACCAGCGGAGCGACAAAACCCATTAAATGGAAGGTTCTTGAGAAAAAAGGAAAATCCATGCTGCTGCTCAGTGACAGGATTCTGGATGTAAAACCCTATCATGGCAGCAATATTGCCGTATCCTGGGAAGGGTGCGATCTGCGTACATGGTTAAATGTAGATTTTGTTAAAGAAGCATTCCGCGGTGAAGAAGAATTTCTGCTGAAATATGCAGAAGTAGAAAATCATAATAATAAGTCTTATAATACAAGAGGCGGAAAAAATACAAAAGATCGTGTCTTTCTGTTAAGTCAGAACGATTATTACAAATATTTCCCTAATAAAGACTTTGCAAAAGCAAGTGCAACAGATAAGGCCAAAAGAAAACAACTGTCATGCTGTCCGGGAACGGATTACGGTTACTGGTGGCTTCGTACTCCCGGAAGCGGTGTTGTGAAAGCGATACAGGTTGATCCGGATGGCAATCTGATTTCCTGCGGAGGAAATGTTACGGAAAGTAAAATTGGTGTACGGCCTGCACTCTGGCTGGAATTAAAATAATATTATAATAAAAAAAATACTATTTTTTTGTAAAAAAAACTGATATACTGTACATAATTATGTATTTGGATACGGCAATTTTATGGAGGTTAACAGGAATGAGTACGAAAAGATGTCTTGCATGCCATGCAGTTATGAATCATGATAAATGTTCTGCATGCGGCAGTGCAGAATATGTATTGACTGATGAAAATGGAAGTCTGAAATATGTCAGATCATTGTGTAAATTAAATGCAAATGAGATGAATAATTCGGTTTTGATGAAGCCCCTGAATGAGACCACCAGCTGGAAAGATGAATACAGGAAATCGAAGCTGAATGGGATAGAGATTCATATGATTGGATACTCTTATGAATATAAAAATGGAAAAATTGTGGAAAAGAGTCAGTCTCTGAACAAGATCTGCAATGCGGATCAGCTATCCTTCAGTAATATTATCTGGATGAAGGACAGCTTTGCAAGAATTGAAACCAATAATCCTCTGAAATTATCAGTTTCAATTCGAAAGGATGGAAAGGAAACTCATTCTGAAACATTGTTGCTTTCTTCACCTGATCTGAAGGATTTCTGGGGCCTTGGAGCGATATTGACAGAGGGATTGGGTGTTCGTTTTGTAATTGGTAATGATAAAGTATTTACAGAGTCCGATGCGATGAATCTGATTTGTGAATAGCTTTTGATTACATGATTGTGAAAGGAGAAAACATAATGAAATGTCCTGTATGCGGACTGGAGCATGAGGGTATGATCTGCAGCAGATGTGGATTTGATGAAAGCAGGAATCTGATCCAGTACATGACGTTAAGCCCTGTTGCAGAAGAAGATCTGGATAGAATCGCAGGTTTAAAAAGCGAATGGGAAAGAATTGCAGATCTGAATATATATGTTGAGGTTCATTATTATCTTCAGAATGGAGATAAACTGGACTATGATCATACAGAGGAAGCATTTCTGGCAAACGGAAGCGATCTGAAGGAAAAGCAGATCGTATGGAGTGATATGAAATTTCCCGGTGTGGAAGGTATGGAGTTTTTTACAATCTGTCTGATGATCAGGAATCGTTCAGAGGAACAGAAGGTATTTGTTACGATCAATAATCCATGCATCAATCCCGGTTTCTGCAAAGCGGGAATCAAGCTGATGAATTCCAGAAAAATGGCACTGCGATTTGTAATGGATACAGAAGATGGAAAAAATTGTCAGGAAAGTAATGACTTTTATCTGATGCTATAAGATCATCCATCAGATCAGTGCAGGATGAAATGTATAGATATCTATGAAAAACGGAGAAGAGAATATGTCAGGGTTTGACAACTGGAACAAGAAAACATCAGATTATCTGGAAGAAATATTTGATAAGAATCATAAAAACATTGATTTTGATATGTGGGATGAATTGCGTAATCAGGAAAAGAAGTCTTCACCTGACAAACCGGAAGAACCTGCAGAGCTGTCGAAAAAGACAGAACTTCCCGGTTTTTCGGTTGCAAAAAACAGCCATTGTGTTGTAAATGGTTACATTGGGTTTTCCTATGGTTCAGGATACGCATATTCCTATTTTCGCTTTAAAGAGGTATTTGGGGATTCCTTTACCTATGAAATATATCTGCAGATGGCAGCCTGCGGTGCAGTATTTTTCGGCGGCAACTGTTTCGGCATGTCAGCAACAGCTTCGCTGGCATATGAAAAGAGATTGCAGATTCCCGGATACATATCATCAGATAAGCCTTTGCCGGAGACCGGATATGACCAGATTATGATGTATAACGGGTATCATTATACGGCATTGAAATCTGCATCTGAACTGACAAAATTGGTAGAACGGTATCAAATATGGCAGTATTCCACAGCAAGAACAGCTATTATTTTTGATACACTCCAAAAATTCAAAAATAATCAGGCATTTTTTAAATGGGTTCTGAATGGTATAAGAGACAGCAGTAAATCCTATATTCTGTCAGTTCACTGGAAACAGGATACGGGTCGCTCGGTGGGACATGCACTGGTTGTGGACTCCTTCAGAAAACCGGTTCGTTTAGACAATGGTTCCTATCGGATTTATCTGTATGATCCCAACAATCCGTACTATGATTTTCAGGGAAGACAGGCGATGCCCTTTTACAGGGATGCAGAGAATCGCTATATTGATGTGAACCCCGATAATGGAAGCTGGGGGATTCAGCTTCAGGTTAATGTCAGTGGTTCCGGAAAACCGGATTATGTAGGACAGAATGCGGATGGTACGGTCATCAATGACGGCTGTATGTATTTTATAGAGACAGACCGGCTTCCCAATAATTTTTTAAGAAAAGCGCCCTTCCGCAATTTTTTTAAATCCGGTACAGCCATTATACGTTATCGCAGCAATGACTTTGCAGTATCGGATATGGAAGGCAGCAGAATATATCAGATGAACAACGGTTCTGTCAGATATCTGGATCATGGAATGATCCAGGATTTTCCCTATGAGGAATACACAGCCTCCATGATGGGAGAGAACACAATTACAGATTATGTGATTGGGGGACAGCTGGTATTGCGGGATGGGAAGTATTCTGTTGTTTTAAAAGAGGGCAGTATCTCCTACAGCAATGATCAGATTTATGCCGGAATTGTATCCGGAGATGAGATTTCTGTGGAATTTTCTGACAGGGCTGTACTGAAGCTGCGGGCGAAAACTCCCACCACAGTGAATGTGGTGATTCAGGAGGGAGCAGAGGATTCGGAGAATTGTATTACTTATTCAACCGATATAAAAGTGGGACCGAAAAACACGCTTATAGGTCTTCATAATCATAACCTGCATATCGAGTCCGATATAATTCAGAATATTGATGTGAAATCTACAACCCGAAACGGTACTGTATTCAGGGAAAAACTTAATCTGGATGGAGAACTTCTGGTAAGAGAAAAGGAAAAAGAGAATGCTTCTGAATGGTAATTCCGATTTTCAATTCGGTGGCTGTTCGGATATCGGACGGAGAAGAGAGTTTAATGAAGACAGGATTCTGATGGCACCGGAATCCTGCTTCTTTGCCGTCATAGATGGAATGGGACAGCTGCCATATGGCAAAGAAACAGCAGAGATGACATGTACTTTTATGAAACAAAGGGCAGGGAATCTATGTCTGGAACAGCAGGAGGATCCTGAAGCCATCAGATGCCAGCTGAAGGCAGGACTGGAATCAGTTTCCAACCGGATCTTCAGCATGGGAAATACAGAATCTCACTATCGATATGGAGCAGCCTTTTGTGGAGTGTTCATAGCTCTGGGAAAACTGATTTTTCTGAATATGGGTGATTCCAGAGCCTATGTCAGGTATCGGGATGGGGAAGGACTTTATCAGATTACACAGGATCATAATCTGGCACAGACCGTAGTCTCAGCCGGAATCATGACCAGAGAAGAAGCCTGTAAACGTCATCTGGATTCCCGATTGAACAATTTTGTAGGTGTCAGCCGGGAATCGGAAGCAGATAGTTTCCTGATCAGCCGGGAATTGGTACAGTCTGTCCTGATCTGCAGTGATGGATTGTATGGTATGGTTTCGGATGAGGATATCCTGCAGTGTATTTCCGATATGGAAGCAAAAAATGCAGATTCGGACACAATCTGCCGGGAACTGGTGTATAAGGCCAATGAAGCAGGCGGCAGAGATAACATATCCGTGATATACATTCAGCTTACAGATCAGAAAAGGCAGATCCGTTCCGAAGTATAAGCACATGAAGGCAGAATAGACCTTTCATCCAAATAAATACAGGGAAAAAACAAATGAATGAGAAAGAAAAGAAACAGAAGTTAATGCCGGGTTACTCCCTGGATCTGGGGTATGGCATACGGTCATTCGGATTAAAAGAGGATTATGTATCCGACGATGACACAGGTGAAAAAGAAAAAAGAAAAGAAGATAGTCTGGGTGTATTAAAACCAGAAGAAAAGAGCAGTACAGAGGAAAATGATTTTCCGGTTCCTGAAAACAAAGAGAAAAAAGATGACCTGTATCTGCAATATGTAAAGAAAATGTTCCCGGAACTGAAAGTAATCAGCAGAATTGGAAGAGGCGGCTTCGGTCATGTTTACAAGTGTGAAAGAAAACTTTCCGAAGATTGTACGGAAACTACAGCCGTTAAAGTGATTGAAACCTCTCTCTCCGATAACGACAGGGAATATAACCGGGTTCA
This sequence comes from Lachnospiraceae bacterium, assembly GCA_022781515.1. Classification (GTDB taxonomy): domain Bacteria; phylum Bacillota; class Clostridia; order Lachnospirales; family Lachnospiraceae; genus TWA4. The sequence goes on along the minus strand of JALETI010000168.1, from coordinate 37,343 downwards.
GAAAGAAATAGAATGTCAGTATCGGCACAGGAATCATAATGCAGTACGAATCTATAATACCAAAAATGCAGTTACTGATACCAGGCGTCTGGTCATGATACATATGGAATGTATGCATGGATCGCTGCGTGATCTGCTGGAAGAAGGAAAACAGTTTGAAACAGTAGAAGCGGTTAACTTTGGCATCAGTCTCTGTTCCATCCTGGCGGATCTGGAAAGAACCCATGACAAACATAATGATATAAAACCGGAAAACATCATGTATATCAATGAAAACAACAGGATTCTGTATAAGCTGGGGGATTTTGGAAGCGCCCGAAATGATAATGATACCATGACGACCGGAAATCAGGGGACACTTCGCTATATGCTGATGGGAAAAGAATCCAGTGATATCTATTCTCTGGGACTGGTACTGATGGAAATCCTTGGAGCAGAAATCCCTACTCTGGAAAAAAAGTATTCCAATGATTTTGATCTTACTGGAATTGAACCTGATCTGGCAGCAATCTGCCGAAAAGCCTGCCACAGCGATGAGAACATGCGATTCCGGTCTGCTTCTGATTTTGAGCGTGCATTGAAGAACTGGAAAAGAAACCATAAGGATGAGGTGGATATTTACGAAGCAGATGTAGAATATCTTTATGGAAGAGCAGAGGAACTGAAAGAAGATGATGAGAGTGCAGATGACTTTTCCGGATACAGCGAACGTACAATCCGTTATTTCATTGGTGCGGCAGATAAAAAATCCAGAGAAGCAATGTATCAGCTTTATCAGATTTCCGCTGGGAAGCTGGCCCCTGAACATCTGTACAGCAGAGAACAGGCACTGCAGTATCTGGAAAAATCCGCAGCAGAGGGTTATGCTCCTGCCATGAATGCCATGGCATGCCGGATGATTCGTGAAACAAGAAAAGCGGATCAGGAAGCAGAGGACCTGTTTCGCCGGGCTGCAGAGACGTATTTTCCTGCACAGTACAACCTCGCATTGATGATACGAAGCGGTATGATGAAAGAAAACAGGATGGAAGAATCGAAACAGCTTTTAAAACAGGCGGCAGAAGGTGGTTATGAACCGGCAGACAGACTGCTGAAAGCAGCAGATAATACGAAAGGTGATAGGAATTCATAATGGATGGAAAAGTTGTGATTACCTGTGTTCAGGGGTCCCAGAGAGGACAGTCCTGGGAGTTTTCAAACGGCGGATTCATTCTGGTTGGCAGAGACAATCCGGACGCACAGATCCGGACTGCCAATGTGGGAGATGAGAAAAGTGTTTCCCACAATGAACTGATATTCCGGTTTGATGACAGAAGCGGCAGGATTTATGCAGGGACCCATTGGAAAAGTCGTTACGGCACTTTATTGAATGGAGAAAAACTTCCCCATAGACTGGACAGAAACAACTATCAGAATGCGGCATTACTGGAAGAAAACGGATGGTATCTGCTGCAGTCAGGAGACGAGATTACCATCGGAAATTTCGAGGGCAAAATAAAGTTTCAGGTCAGTTGCCCGGAATCCTCTTTTCTGAGCGAAATTGATATGAAATCAAAGATAAAAAGTGCTATGATGAAAAATATGATCGATCCGAAAATGCTGCGGGATTCTGTTTTGCAGATAGATGGTTCTGAAGTGCAGAAATTCTGTATGGACGACTGCAGACCCGTGAAAGGGTTCCGACCGGTTCACCATGAATTCTATCAGGTAATGGAACAGGAACTGAAATCCGGACCGGAATTACTCAGCAATTGTATGTTTACAATGAATATGATGAGTCAGCCGGCCGGATTTGAGGTGACGGTACCGGAAGAAACAGAAACAATCGGTATGCGTAATAAAGTCGGGTCAAATCATATTGAACTGGAATTTGAATCTTCTGAAGAAAAGGCAGTAATTTCCAGAAGAAAAGACCCTGATGGGAAGAATTCCGGCAAAAAGGATTATCATAAGGTACAGCTGACGAATTTTCATCAGATTGGGACAGGAGGTTTTTCAAGGGTCTTTCTGGCCGAGGATGCCAGAGATGGTGAGAAACTGGTTGTAAAGTCCATGGATATGGTGGAAACTCTTTCAGAACAGAAAAAGAAACAGATCCTTCGGGAAGCGGATCTGGGTATGCGTCTGGATCACCCCAATCTGGTAAAAACCTATGATATTTTTGAAAAATATGATGTTTATCATATTGTGATGGAGTATTGTGATCTGAATAGTGTTGCGGAGCTGATGGAGGAACCGGAGTTCAGAAACGGCATGGATCTGGAAGAAGCGACTGAAATTATTCTGCAGGCACTGGATGGGCTGGAGTACATGCACAATGTTGAAATTGAACAGCCGGATGCTGAGGGCCATGTCCATGAAGTAACAGGTGTGGTCCACAGAGATCTGAAACCGGAGAACCTGCTTCTGAAAAATGAAAATGGCAGAAGAGTTCTGAAAATAACGGATTTTGGTCTGGCAAAGGCGTATGAACTGTCAGGAATGTCGGGACTTACGATAAACGGCAGCAGCGGTACACCGGCATTCATTTCCACAAGACAGATGCTGGACTATCTTTTTCCCAGTCCCTATGTGGATATATTTTCCATTGCAGCAACTTATTACACTTTGCTGACCGGAGAAACAATCCGTCCCTTTGAAAAGGTATACAAACAGAGGGATAAGGAAAATCTGATTATTAACTCAGTAAAAGTACCGATTCTGGAACGAAATCCCCGGATTCCTGCAAAGCTGGCAAAAGTAATTGATTCTGTTCTGGAGGAGGAAAAATATCCTTCCGATTACGACTTTACCACAGCTGCAGAATTCAAAAAACAGATCAGACAGGCACTTGATATGGATTGACAGAAAATCAATTCTATCAGACATGAATAAAGGAGGAAAACATGAAGATTAATATTACAAATGTACTGGGAATTGCTAAAAATGAATCCAAAAAGACAGCGGAATCCCTCGGCTGGTCAACCGAAACCATCAATACCATGTTTGTTGGTCTGATGAAAGCAGCTACATATTTCCCGGACTCTTCTGAAAAAGAAGATAATGCAGAAGTTAAAAAACTGTATAAACGAATCAGCAGATGGGATAAAGAGCCGGAAGACCTCCGTTTTGATATGAAGGATAAACTCTATGATATGGTAATTGATGAAAAAGCAGAGAATAAAACATATACCAGATTTCTGGAAACACTGGGAGATTATGAAGTTGCTGATTCTGTAATGGCACTGGAAAAGATCCTCTCCAGTTTCCGTACAAAAGAAATTGATGAATTGCTGAAGGGTACCGGTGAACCTGCTCCCGGTGACAACCCGAAGAGGGATGAACCGAAAAAAGATAATCCGAAGAAAGAGGAGCCGAAGAAGGGATCGAAAAATGTTTCTGCTTCCAGAAACCGTCAGCTGGAAAATATGATTGAGCAGACCAACGATATCAGAGGTCATTTGCTTCGCAAGTTCCCGGATCAGACCAATCCTGTCAATGAATTTATGGATGGTCTGTGGACCGTGGATCTGAATACTCTGGCAAACGGCAGCAAGAAGAGACCCAGAGGTGTATTCCTGTTTATCGGTGCTCCCTGTATCGGCAAAACCCTGCTTATTGAAGAAGCATCCAGAGAAATGAGATGTCCTGACATCCTGAAACTGGATATGAGCAAGTTTGCCGGAATGACAGCATATGACACTCTTGCAGGCAGAAATGGTATTCTCTCCTCCTTTGTCAATGCAGTCAACGGAAAACATGCCTTCATTGCTGTAAAGAATCTTCAGTACGCCAATGAAGATGTACAGAAATTATTCCTTCAGATCGCATCTACTGCAACCATGAAGGATTCTGATGTAAGCTTTGAAAACATTACTCTCGTATTTACAGTTGATATTGAAGAGGAAGATATCAGACTGTATGGCTCCATGGAAGATGATAAACCCAACAGTATTGCATTTATTCTGAGAAGTAAGGCCGGCCTTCCTTCCGGTATGCTGAAGGACAGAGACAGAAATCTGATTCTGTATACCATGTGTTCTGCCGGCTTCCCTGCACAGCTTATGACCGCTTCCAGAATGATTTTCTTTAATGATGCCAATGTTCAGACTCTGGAAAAAATCTGCAGAAACAGCTTCAACGTGATCAGTGATCAGTTATGTGGTGCATTTGATATGGAAATCGAAGCAGATGACAATGCCATTGCTTCCATTCTGTATTCCGGTCCGGCAGATTTTGATGCAAGAGCATTAAATAACAGAGCAAAGAAGTTTGTCAGCGAAGAAATGAAGAAGCTGTTCTCTCTGTACAAACCGCAGTCTGCTGTAACTGCTATCCGTAATATTGACAAGATTAAATTTGTGACAGAGCTGAAAGATGAATCAGATGAAATCAAGAGCCTGTTCCGCAATCAGGAAGGATCTCATATTCTGTTCTTCGGTGCAGACTTCAGCAGTGCGGAAAAGAAGGTTTTTGCAGAAGGTCTGAATAAGTTTAAATTGCATTATGCAGAAGATCTGGACGAGGCAGAAGCAGTACTGGCACGTTACGATGTTCAGGCAGTTCTGATGCAGATGGACAATGATATTCCCCTCTGGGATGAAGCCATCGATGGCCCGCTGAAAGAAGATGATGACGAAGATCTGGATTATCGCAGTCAGAAGCGTAAAGCGGCAAAGGAAGAAAAGGAATTCCACGAAGAAGATGCAGCAATGCCCAGGACAATCAACATGTTTGACTTTATTCCCACAGGATCCAGTGATCTTCGGAATAAAATGAAGGAGCTTCGCAGAATTGCTTCCGCAAATCCGCATGTTCCTGTATATATCCTGGAAACCGGAAGATTGTTCCTGTCTCAGGAGCTGAAAAACGGTATGATGGCAGAAGGTGCCAGAGGTTTTGTGAAGAAAGATACTTCTTCCATTGCAGTTCTGGTTAAGACTCTGAGAGAAATCGGCAATGAAAGTTATATCAAATCTCAGATCAGTAATCTGAAGAAGAGTTCAAAGAGTCTGAAGTTTGAAACCGTTCCGTTATTTGTGGAAGATGAAAAGACAGTAATTATCCGTCTGAAACATTTTGAATTACATCAGGTAGTGGATACCAATGACAAAGATGTGGATGTGACTGCATCTGACAGTATTGATATCCGTTTTGAAGATGTGATCGGTGCAGAGACTGCCAAGGAAGAACTGCAGACATTTGTGGATTATCTGAAGAATCCCAGAAGATATCTGGCTCAGGGTACAAGAGCTCCAAGAGGTGTGCTTCTGTATGGTAATCCCGGTACCGGTAAGACCATGCTGGCCAAGGCTTTTGCAGGAGAAGCAGGAGTTGCATTTTTAAGCCTGGAAGGCAGTTCTGTCATGGGTAAATATGTTGGTGATGAACAGAGAGCCATCAAATCTCTCTTTGCAAAAGCACGCAAGTATGCACCTTCTGTAATCTTTATTGATGAGATTGATGTCATCGGCAGAGCAAGAACCGGCGGGGATTCCACAGCACACAGAGTACAGGAAGAAGCTTTGACCACTCTGTTAAATGAAATGGACGGTGTGAAATCCGACCCGGCTCGTCCCGTATTTGTTCTGGCAGCAACCAATTACAATGTAAATGATACAGATGACGGCATTGGAGCGATCGACTCTGCACTGGTAAGACGTTTTGACCGTACGATCATGATTGATCTTCCCAACCGCAGCGACAGACTCCGCTTCCTGAAAGCAAAGACGGAGGATGAAAATATCTTTGACCTCAGCCGCAAAGCCCTTGCGGAACTGGCGGACCGTTCCGTAGGACAGACGCTGGCAATTCTTGACAATGTGCTGGAACTGGGAAAGAGAACGGCATACCGGAAAAATACAGTAGTGGATGAAACCATTCTGAATGATGCATTTGAAGAAATAATCTTTGGTGAAAAGACGCAGGTAAGTGAAGAGAAGATGAAGCATATTGCTTACCATGAAGCTGGACATATTATCATCAGCTGGAGGAACGGAAGCATTCCCAAGTATGTTACCATTACCTCCAGAGCTTCCTTTGGCGGATACACATTTAACGACAGTATTCCGGATGTAGCAACCAGAGATGAACTGCTCAGCGTAATCCGTACCAGCCTCGGCGGCCGGGCTGCAGAGACCGTTGCATTCGGTGATAAGGGCATTACGGCAGGTATTGCAGATGACCTGAAGAAAGCAAACAGGATTGCAAAACATATCGTCTGTGAATGGGGTATGGATGAAGACATGGGTCTGGTATTTGTATCTCCTGAAGATGCTTCAAATGCTTTCTACGCTGAAAAGATCCATAATAAGATCAGTAAGATCCTGAATACGGAAATGGAAAAAGCAGTGGATATCATTACCGACTACAAGAGAGTTCTGAAAGCTCTGTCAGAAGCTCTTCTGGAACAGAATCATCTGACCAGATATGAAATCGAAGAGATTATTGAAGATAATCGTTAAAAACAAAATTAAATAACTGCATATTACCTGACAGAATCCTCTGTAAAAACAGAAGGTTCTGTCAGGACACTCTTTTGTTGGAAACAATTTTTCATACAGGAGATTTTTGAAATGGATGGAGATAAATTTGTTGTAACCGATAAGATTGGAAGATCCATTATGGAGATGATGGAGACGGCAGGAGTTCCATGCCAGTGGGACAGGGATAATAACATCATTACCAGTAAAAACCTGGTCAGACTGCCCTTTGATATTGCAGGAAATGTTGTATATCTGATATTCCGGCTGTATGAATGCGGCTTTACCACAGAGATTGCCTGTGCACAGTTCCGACTGGATCCGGATCATGAATATCCGGTATTGAAATATTTGAACTGGGCCAATGAATTGGGAATTCCGGGCAATGTCATGAAGCTTCGGAACGAAGATTTCCTGATTACAGAACGTTATACGGATTGTCTGGACAGAAAAGGAAGCGCTCCGATTACGGAAAAAATGAATATGGGATTTAATCTGGCCCTTCAGGGATATGCCCGATTTGTTGATGGAGCGATTCTGATCAATGAATCTGAAGGAAATCTGCAGATGGCAATGGATTATGCCAGTGCAAAGACATCGGACAGATAGGAAAAGAAAGAGAGAAATTGACGATGATTAATGTAGGATTGGATTTTGGCAGCACAAACAGCCTTGTTTCTGTTTATAAAGATGGACGGGTGGATTCCAAAAACCTTTTTATGGGTTCTCCCTATGTTCCTTCTGTCGTGTCATTTAACAAAAAAAGAAAAAAGTATCAGTTTGGCTATTCTGCGAAAAATTCTGCGGGTTTGCGTGATATTACTGTTTACCGTGCATTCAAGATGCTTCTTCGTGAGAAAGAGGAGAACCTGAAACAATGGCAATACGATAATGAGAACAGCCCCAGAGCCATTGCGGAACAGTTTATCCGGTATATGCTGGAAGCTGTGTGCACCAGTGAAGGGGATCATCATATTGGAAAACTGACAGTTGGTATTCCTGAATTCTGGAGAAACGATGATAAGGCAGATGTGGATGGATCCGCTGTGATCCGTGAAATCTGTCAGAATCTGGACTTTGTGGATGAGGTACAGATCGTAACGGAACCGGAAGCGGCTTCTGCATATTTTGCTTATGAATATCTTCGCAGACACCATAAAAATTTTTCAGGTCACATCCTGCTTATTGATTACGGCGGAGGTACACTGGATCTTACCCTTTCGGAGGTTAAAACCCAGTCAGAAAGCAACAGTCAGTACAATATGCATATCCGTACTGAAAAACACACCGGTGCAGGAGATTCCCATGAAGGAAAGATTGGTCAGGCAGCTCTGGTATATCAGGAAGCAGTCATCATGGAAGCCATGCGCAGAGAAGGAATACTTGAACCTGGTCAGAAGATAACAGATATCAATTTTGACTATGGTGAATACTGTCAGTTATTAAACAGTCTGGAAACACAGCTTCTGAATAATGTTGCGGATATTAATGAAGTATTCAATGATTATCTGGCCGGTGGTATTTGGTACTCTGTTGATGATCTGGAAGAAGAAGAGTTCGCATGGGTTTCCGGGAAATCAACCGGTCTGACCATTACCTATGGATTGCTGGTGAAGGTTTATCTGGAAGAAATCAAGGATATTCTGGATGCGGAAATTGACAAGATGATTGAATATATGGATGAACATGGAATCGACTGGAGACATGGCAATAACGATACATTCCAGCTGGCACTGGTGGGCGGTTTTGGTAATTTCTATCTGGTGGATTATCAGGTAAAACAGAAATTCAATTCCATTGCAGTGGGACATGAAGTTATCGCCGGTAGTGAACGGCGTGAGCAGGCAATTGCACTGGGGGCAGCCCTTTATGCCAGTAATGTGATCGGACTGAAATATGCTGCCCCCAGTTCCATGGGCATCTGGTCTGTGGATGCCAACAAAGAACCGGTATTTCAATATGCTTTTGAACAGTATGATGAACTGGAAATGGATGTTCCGCATTTTGTAAAGAACAGTATCGGAACTGAAGCGATATTCTGCAGTGCGGATGGCATCTTCCGGGATATTCTGCTGGTGGATGGCTCGGATCAGCAGGGAAGAAAGTATTCCTTATCTGATACAGAGATAAAAGATATTCCGGTTTCTGACAACAAATATTTTCAGGTTGCTTTTTCTGTAGATGCGAAAGAAATTTTTACCATGTGGATATGGGATTATAACCGGAAAGAAAAAATCAGAACATCAAAATACCGTAAGGTTCGTTTAAACAGTCTGCACAGAATCAGAAAAAAATAAGCAGGGATGATTCATAATGATGTATAGATTATCAGGAGAAACGTTTTGGAATTAGATAATACAAATAACAGCCTGAACTATTTGGGACAATTAAGTAAAGAAGAACTGACTGTTGAGGATTATATCGGAGTTTATATTTCCCTCACCAACGATGTATCATCGTTTATTCAGAAGAAGCCGGAAAAACTCCCGGTTCATGATGTGAAAAAGCTTCAGGATGGATTGAGAAATCTGGGGAAATCGCTTCTGGATATCACAAAAGCACATCCGGAATTATTCACTTCAGCAGATCGGGGGTCCAGAAAACTGGAGGAAATTCAGAAGAACATCATGGAACAGCAGAAACTTCTGGAGAATCCTGTGAAAAAGGAGATATCACCGGAAGAAAAGCTGCTTGAATCGGAATCTGTCCGTAAACTGCTTTCAGAACAGGAGAAGAAGATACAGAATATGATTTCTGATGAAAAAAAGAATATGCAGGATATAGCGATCAGTATGCTTCGTGAAGACTGATCTCTTACAGGAGGAAATCCATGAAGTGTTTAGCATGTGGAAAAGAAATAGATGTAACAAAAAACAGCAGATGCCCTGTCTGCGGACTGGAACTGGTCAGCTTTGCAGCAGATGGAGAAAATCTGGATCGGCTGATCGGGGAAGAAAAGGCCTGTGCCAAAGCATATTATGACAATCTGATCGGAGGAATTCGGGTTGCTGTGCCTCTGTATGATTATTCAAAAGAAAAAGAAACAGCAGGTATCGAATATTTCAATATGAAGAATCTGGAGCCCGGAACTGTATACTGGTTTCCGGAAGCGTTTGCGCGGCTCAAACGGGGAATTGAACTGGTGATCCGGATTACGGACAGTAAAGGTCATTTGAAGGATGAAAAAATCAAATTAAAGGATCCCGGATGCACAGGTGATTTTCAGCAGCTGGGTCTGCTTCTGAAAGAAGGATTTGTCTTTCAGGTGTTGACAGGCACAGAACAGAAGTACAGCAGCTCCAGAGAAATTTCATTGCTGATCGGATAGGGAAGCGGCAGGAGACCAGGGGAGGAGACAATGTATATCACACTGGAACAGGGCGAAAAGATTCCCATGGGTAACTTTTCTTTTGTGGGAGATGCAGCCGGAAATAGAGAATTGGCTGAATTGATCTTTCAATGTGAAGCCTGTTATCTGACCGACTATATGGAATTTGCAAAGAAATTGCGGGGGATAATCGAAGCACTTGCCATGCATGAGGAAATCAGACGCAGGAAATCAACCCCAGGTGAAAAGCATAAATCTGAGGATGTAATCCGACAGGAAATCACGGAAGAGATCAGAAAATCTGCCAGACCGGACTCCGGCAGAGGTCCCGGCAGAAAAAATATTACCACCTATAAAGGAATGCTTTATGCCATTGCTGTGAAAAAACCAGAACGGTTTATCGATATGCTGGACAGGTATCATTTTCTTGGAATCTGGAATGTGGATAACGGAAGTATTGTTGTGGATGGTGCCTATGACAAAAAAGAGGAACAGAAAGTCCTCCGGGAAAGCCTGAAATCCTATATTTATTATCTGTACGCTTTTGGAAGCAAAGCAGTACACGGGAATGAGGAAACGGAGGAAAGATTCCGGCCTACAGCGGAAAACTGCCGTCGGATCATATGGTCTTTTCATGATTTCCTCAGTGCTTTTTATCAGAAACCTCACAGATTTCAAAAGGAACTGCTTCCGGTACAGGATTATATTCCGGTTCCCATGGACATCTGTGAAAAAATGGGATTTGACCTGGGAGAACAGAAACGTTTGTATGTAAAGGAACAGAGATATTATATTCTTTCCAAAGAGAATACCGTGATCTCTTTGCATCAGAAACGGGAGGCAGATGCCATTCATATGCTGTGGGAACAGTCCTATGAGGATCCTGCCAACGTGATCCGCAGCATGGAGAAGATATCCTGTTCTGATAAAGTGTCGGATTATCAGGTGCTGAGTCTGCCTGGACGTCCCATATCATTGACACCCAGATTCATCAAAGGATTATCGGAACAGGAAAAATTAAATCTGATTCAGGGTGTGATTCGGGGTGTTCGATCTATGCATACCTGTGAGCCACCGGTATATCACAGAAATCTGAATCCTGGTGAATTTCTGGTTGTTCAGATTAATGGGAGATATAAGATTTTGCTGTCCGGATTTTCTTACTCGAAAAAAGATGCAGAAGACTCCGATCAGAAAACAGTGTATTATAATCTGATCAAAAAGGCAGGAGATTCCTGGAGTAATGATTATTTTGCTCCGGAACTCAGGAAAAATGATGCAGACAGAAAGCAGATCCGCTGGGATGCTGCAGATATTTTTTCATTGGGTCAGCTGATGATTTTTATTCTGACCGGCTATGTGGCAGAAACGGTTCAGGATGTACCGGCATTGCTCCGCAGGACTGGACTGAAAGGAAGAAAATCCGGTGTTCTTGCCGATATGTTATCCTGGTATCCGGAGGACAGGCCGAATATAAAAAAAGTTGCAGACACCTATCTGTGAGTTATAATAACCGGGTTTACGCTATCATAAGGAGAATGTTATGTCTGATTATGAAAAGGAAAAGGCTCTGGAAAAAGAGATAAAGAAAAGCTCACTCCTGGATGAAGAAATGGAGGAAGCGTTTGAAAAAACACTGAAAAAGCAGAAGCGTTTTGAGATTGATTATCCTGATCAGGAGGAAGAAACTGAAAATCCCAAAGCAAAAGAGAGACGCCTTTTAAGAGAACAGAAGGAAAAGGAACTGGAAGAAGAGCAGATCCGCCAGGAGAAAGAAGCGGAGGATGAAGCACTCAGACGACAGGACGAGCGAAGAGAAAAGAGTAAGAAGGTTATTGTTCTGGATATTGAAAAAGAAAAAGAACTGAAGCCGAAAGAAAAGGAAATAGAGAAGGAAGAAGAAAGAGAAAATCCCTGTTGTGAGGAAAACGAAGAAGACCCTGCAATGGAAGCGACTGTGAAAAAGCGTAAGAAAGGTATACTGTGGATTGTTCTGGGAGTACTGATCACTCTGGTGGGTGTGGTAATGAGTGCTGCAGGTTTATTGCCATATGGTATCTTTGCGGCTGCTGCAGGTATTGTGCTTATGTTGATTGGTTTCAATCAGAAAAAAAAGTCCATGGAAAGAATGGACAATTACAGCACTGATAAAAGAAAATGAAAGTAAAAAAGAAAAACAGAAACCTTCGGATACTGTATGTCCGGAGGTTTCTTTCGATGCGGAAGTGTTAAAAATAAAGTTTTCGTTCATTTAAAGGAAAATTGAAAAATCAGGTTTTGCATAGTATACTTTAACTATAATTGCAGTATGAAATGCGGACAGAACGCAAAAAAGATAATAAACAAAGCAATAGCTTCCCGGAACATTTCAGGAGAATAGGATATGAATATGAAAAAGAAAGAACAAAGAAGAAATGCAATGATTTCCCATATGATCAGAAGAGGAATTGCCGGAGCCATGGGACTTATGCTGCTTGGATTTTCTGTATCTGGTCTGAATACGTTTTCAATAAAAACCTGTGCCGCCGGAACAGATGGGACGGAAAACGAAAAGAGAGAACTGGTAACAGAGCTGGCAGATCCTGAGTTGATCCATCCGGATAATGCGGCATTGAATGGTTATGATATCGTATTTGTCGTGGACAACAGCGGATCTTTGTGGAACCAGCAGGAAATCCGTGACCGTGCCCTTCATACCGTGGCAGACCTGGCGGTGGGAAGTGATGTAAGGATTGGAGCAGTATATTTTGGTGATCGGGTTTACGCTACCTGCAAACTGACCTCGGTAAAGGATGAGGCATCCTATAAAGATGTCATTAATCAAGGGCTTACCATGACGGAAAAGGATGAAAGTAATCGAAATACCAATATTGGAGAAGGTCTGAAAGCCGGTCTGACACTTTTTGAGGATCAGGATACTTCCAGAGAACGGATCATTATTCTTCTTTCGGACGGAATCAATGAAAATCTGGCACAGAACCCTGCCTATAAAAAAGCAGCAGATGAAGAAACTACCAGACAGGTAGCACGGATCCGCGAAAAGGGATATCCGATTTACTGTGCATTTATTGAAAAGGATTATGCAGACCGGGAATATCTCAGAAAACTGGTCAATTATTTTGAAGATTCTGCAGAACTGGATGATCGCCTTGTAACCGTTTCTGACAGTGATATCCATAAACTGGCGGATTGTATGGCAGAAATATTTTATAAACTGAATGGCGGTATGAAATATAAAAAGCTTTCGCTGGATTCCAATGGCAATTATTCCTTTTTCATTCCGGATATTCATATCACTCAACTTCAGATTTACCTGAATAATTCGGATCAGATTACATCTTCCCTTACAGACAGTAAAGGAAAACAGGTGGAAGGCTGGTCAGAAGGTGACAGCAGTTTTTATACTGTGGAGAATCCGGATTCAGGAGAATGGAAGCTGGAGGTTTCCGGCGGTAAAGATGGTATCACCGGTACCATTGCTTATTATACGGATGTGTGTGTTAAGACCTCCCTTACAGGTAAAATCTGTCGCGGCGGCAGCGGTGTTTTTACAGCAGAGTTTTTCGATGGTAATGGGACACCGATCTCTTTGGAAAAAGGTGCTCAGGTCACAGCGGATCTGGTGATTTCCGATTCTGCAACCGGTGAAATATTGCAGGAAACCCGTGACCTTCCCATGAATGTAAAGGATGGAAAGGCAGTTTCTGAAAAAGTTGACATTACAGCAGTCGGTAATGTAACAGCGGGCCTTCACATTGGATATGATGAATATATTGCATTAAACTATACAGTACTCAGAAACAGTGCGGTTACACCGGTTGCACCGATTGCAGAGGATTACCATGGTAAGTGGTTTGGTTTGATTCCTGCTGTTTCGGAAGAAGGAAGAATGCAGTTTACTCTGAATCTTTCTTCCTGTATCAGTGATCCGGACTCAGATCCTTCTGATTTTGCAGTACCAGGTACTGCAGCCTTCACAGGAGATAATCCGATGGAAGCAGAGATCAGGGATGGAAAACTGGTCATTACCACAGAAAAAGGACAGTGGAAACCGGCAGCAGTGGAAGGAAAAGTTACTCTCAGAGACCAGGATGGTCTGACTGCGGAATTAAATATTGAAGGATGTGTCATTAACCGTATGCTGATTTATTCTGCAGCATTTCTTGTAATTGTTCTGATTGGTTTTGCTGTTGGTGTATTTGTGATCGGAGGAAAAAAACGGAAACAGATGCTGGAAAGTGTTCAGAATTATCTGAATGATTTTACTGTTCAGCTGAATCTGGCGAGAGATCTGAAAGAAAAATTCTCTGATTTATGTAAAGAAAATCAGATAGATGAATATACTAACGCTCTGGATCGCCTTCAGGAGATGATCAAAGAAGAGGAAATACCGGAATCCGTGCAGGAAATTCTGGAACTGAAGGATGCCATGCCGCCTGCTGAAATGCAGAATATCCTGCAGGAAATGGAGCGGGCTGCAGCACAGATAACAGAAACGTATGATTTCGGTGTGGAACAGAGAAGCCGTTTTGAGGTTTTCAAAAGTCTTCCTTTGTCCAAGCTCTACAAGAGGCAGACAGCAATCCGCTATGCGGCACAGAATATGCGTCGTGAAAATGATGACAGCGAAAAACGTATGGAAGCATTGAAGGATAAACTGGAAGCTGCGAAAAAGCAGAAGGAAAAGGTAGAGGACAGCCTGCGATTCCTCGATGTTGTACGCAGCAGACGCTTTGAACACAATATTGTTCTCCGCATTGATGGGTACAAGGCGGTTTCCCATCGGGACAGGACATCCTGGTATTGTGTAATGGATGATATTCCTGTGGAGGATCAGCTGCCTGAAGACACAGTTTCTGTATTCTTTGGAGAAGAGAGCCGTGTGATCTTTGTTCCCTATGAAACGAAGGATTCGAATACCGGTAATCTTATGAAAGGTGTGATTGCTGTCTCTGATCGGGAGCTGGAAACCAGAGAAAAAGCTGAAAGTGAAGATTTTGCGGTGAGAGACAAAACTGCAGTATTCATGCCTGGTAAAAAGTATCGTATGGATGTACCGAAGCTTGGTACCGTATACCTTCAGCTGACTGAATAAAAAGGAGATCAAATGCCAAAAGGAGAAGTCTATCATCGCCCTGAATGCGGGGAATGGATTGCTGCCGTTCAGAAGTTAAGCGGACTCAGCAACCGGGAATTCGGAGAAAAGCTGGTTCGTTTCCGGGATGAGAACGGAGAACTGAAAGTAATGAGATACAGCAAAGGATCCATAACCAACTGGAACCGGGGAGAACATCTTCCGTCCTATCCGGAAACCATTGCATCGATTGCAATGCTGGATTATGATCTTCGAATGGAAAAGGGAATTCCGCTGTCTGTAAGCAGATATACCTATGTAATGGATCAGATGTCATTTTATCTTAACAAACGATTATATTGCAAAAATATTCTGGATCTGCTGATTCTCCTTTCCGCAAAGGGAATGCTGACACTGGAAGAAATACCGGAAGTCAGAAACGATATTCTGAATCTTTTGATGGAAGATCGTGAAGAAATATCGGAAGAAGAAAAAAAACAGTATGCGGTCAGCAGAAATACCAATACCCTGTTTAATGTACTCCTTCAGCAGGAAAATATGGAAGAAGTGAAGGAAAAAATCTGTCATTACAGGCATTATTATGCTGTTGGATACCGTGCATTGGGAGAACGGATACAGGAACTTTATCAGAAAAAATATGAAAAAGATTACCAGATGGATTTTACTTCAGCTGTTGGAATTTATGCACCGGTTTATCGTGTTTCTTTTCGAAATATGAACCATGATAAGCTGGATGTCAGCAGACGGTGGCTCATTGATCTGGCACTTCAGCTGCATTTTGACAGAGAGGATATGAATTCTATCCTTCTGGATGCTCAATACAGTGAACTGTCTGATGGAGCAGGTGAAGCAGAAGGCTGGATTCGCCCTGTAGAATCTGAACGGTTCGGTACAGTGGGCTGGTATAGCCGGATAGAGGAAAATTATCTGGCTTATCTTGTACAGGTTAATGAGAAGAATCTGGAAAATACATTGCTTGAAACATCTGATTTTTCTCCGCTGAAATTTTGGCGACTTCAGAAACTGACCGTCAGGCAAAAATGGATCTATGCTTATGCCATTGGAATTTATATGGCAGAACATCATCTGGATCTTCCGATTCCCTTTTACCTGCTGGATTTTGTCCCTGGCATTCAGAAGACGGCTTCTCTCCTTAAAAAGGCGGAAGAACAGCAACCGGATGAATGGAAAATGGAATGGGTGTTAATGAAGGAGAAAGGATATCAGAAAGCACCTGTTACTGCAATCTTAGTGGAACATATCATTCGTGCCCTGAAAGAAATCCGTACTGTGGAGAGAAAAGCAGGCGGGCAGAGCGGTGCTGCCGATTTTGCACTGGATCTTATTGATGAATATGAAGCGTATATGGAACTGCCGGAAGAAAAGCTTCGATATATCAGACAGATGTTTTCAGAAAGGGATTTTAAACGTTTTATTGTATCGGCAGTTTATCAGGATCTTGTGGCCTGTCATTATCTGACTGCACTGATTTATACTCTGACCACCGGTTTTCTGTTTAAAGGAAGGATATCAGAGAAAGAAATGGAGTATAGTCAGTTTGAAAAAGAAGAAGCAGATTCAAAAAAGAACCGGTTCCTCAGGTATATATTTCGTATGTTTCTGGAAGAGGAGCCTGTCATGTTGGATGAACAGGGGTATTTTTATCTGAAAGAGGATACGGACAGGAAACTGAAAATGAATTTCAGATTATTGTTGAATTATCTGGTTTTATTTATTCCGTTTTTTTGATCAATTTATAGCTGACGAATAGAAAAAGGTGCTGTACAGCACCTTTTTTCCGTTTAAAATAGAGTTTTAACCATTGTGGTATCATTTTTGATTAAGTTCTTTTGTTATGCTAAGATTTATTTAGATGAATGAGTAAATGAATTTACACGGACCAGAAAATCTGTCCGGAGAGAAGGGAGATCATAATTTATGAGATTGTTTGTGAATTTTGGTGCAGCGTTTTTATTTGTTCTGGTTATCGCCGCAATGGTGTACGTATATTTCTATTTAAATAACTCCATGGAAGGTGAAAAGTCCGGTACCCGGGGCAGATTCGGAAGAAAAAAAACAGTTTTTTTCCAGAAAAAGAAATCGGATCAGGACACGGTTTTTGTTCAGATGCCGGTGATCTGGTATCGTATACCGGGACAGGACTGGCAGAGTAAAAAAATGAGAGGCCCCATTATTACCATGGGCAGGGATGCAAGCTGCGATATTGTCATAGAACATCCCACTGTTTCCAGAAAACAGGCTGAAATTCGAATGAAGATTCACAGATTCTATTCAGCAAAAAATGGAGCCCGTTATTACATTCTGAAAAACTGTGCAATGGAAAATCCTGTTCAGTATTGTCCGCAGAATGGTGGAGAAGATGATGTCATTGATATTGTCAGATCCATGAAGATCAAAGAGAAAGAAAGTGTCTTTTTCCTGGGACAGGTTGAGGTGATGTTTGTTCTTCCCAATCGAAAAAGAGTAAAATCTTCCTCCGGTCCCGAATACGAAGAACCTGAAACAAAAAAAGAGGAAGAGACTCTTTCTGAGGAAATAAAAAAAGAACAGGAAAAGAAACAATCAGGCGGTGTCAGGAGATCTGATCCCAGATCTCAGGTCAGATTCTGAAAGAAATCCGTTCGTATCATGGGGCGAATTCTATTGACACCGTAATCATCTGAAAATAGTCTGATAAGGAGATGAGACGAAATATGGAAAAAAATAACGAAAGAATCCGAAAAAGTAGTCTGGTTCTGTTGTTCCCGATAGTGATAACCATGATCCAGGCTGTTTTCTGGGGAGTAGCTTCCTATAATGGGAAAGGAAGATTATTTTTGCAGGCAGCTGTCCCGTTGTGGTTTATCCTTTTATTATTGTATGGTCTGGCATGCTTTTTTACCGGAAATGCCAGAAACCGCCGGTTTTCCCTGTCCGCCGTCCTGATTGTTATTTTTACAGGTATTCTGATGACATTCGGTGCATTGAATCAGGTATTGATGATCGGACATCTGACTGCGGAGATGAATGCTTCCAAATATATCTTGTTTGAAGTCTTTCAGTTAAGCAATGGAGCAGAAACCGCCAATATTCTTCACGGTGCAGAAGAGGGACCTGGTACCATTGATCAGTTTCTGGATCAGGAAAAAGCAGCTGTTTTAGTAGAGGCTTTAAAAGCGGAAGGTGTAACGTTTACCCATACGGTGAAGCTGGATGCAGACAATGAAAATCTTCTGCCCGGTGAAACTGCAGATGACAGCGGAAAGGTGACACGGACAGAAACAGTGGAATATAATTTCCAGATTTCTGCAGAGGATGCCAGGTCTTCCCGTTTATATCTGACACAGTCAGACCGGTTTCCTCAGTATCAGACCATTCTGGAAGCTGAAACCTGGAACAGGGAACTGGCGGAAGCGAAAGGACTTGCCGCAAATTACAGAAATGCATTAATTGCAGGTATCATTTTTTCTCTGTTATTGCTTTGGATGCATGGACATTGGTTCGAGTACTGGATAGTTCCTCTTTCACTGGCCCAGACGATCCTGTTCCCTTTTATGAGACTGTTTGGCAGCGGTGAAGATGGAGCCTATATCAACTTTGGTCCATTTCAACCGCTGGAATTCAGCAAGATTATATATCTTTTTGTATTAACAGCTCTTTTGTGCAAACCGGAGAAAAGGGAAAGCCCCATTCGGATCGGCCCCTTTGAAATTCATCGTATTGTTTACGCCCTTGGTTATATCATTGTCAATGCTGCAGGTTTTATGCTTTGCGGGGAGATGGGAACACTGCTTGTAATGGGCTGTGTGGGTATATGTATGCTGATGATCTTCTGCGAGGAAAAACTGTTCAGACTGGGCATACTGGCTGCAGCAGCTGCAGGAAGTTTTCTGATTTTCCTGATTTCACACTTCCAGATTACCTATCTGGGACAGAAATTATACAATCGATTCCATTATTTCCTGAACCCCTATGATGCAGCGCAGACTTATGGGTACCATTACATACAGGTCAGAGAGAGTCTGGCATTGTCCGGCTGGTTTGGTGCAGAAACCAAATTCCGTTTTCATATTTCTCAGGAAGAGACAGATATGGCTTTTTCCAGTCTGGTTCAGTCCCAGGGGGTTTTCTACGGAATCATTGTCATTGTCATGCTTATGGGTCTTCTGATGGTGGCTTACCGGGCAGCCTGCAGAGCAGAGGATGTGTATTATCGCGGAATGGGAATCGGTTTCTGTATTCTGCTCTCCTTCCAGGGAATCATTCATATCGCTTACAATGTAGGAATTTTTCCCATCACAGGTGTACCGCTGATGTATATTTCCAGCGGTGGTTCTAATCTGGCTGTCAGTATTATGGTAACCATTGTTCTGCTGGTTATTTCCTCCAATCACCTTCACAGGGCACTGACGGATGAGGAAAAAACAGAGAATCTGGAAAAGAAATGGGTTGATCCTGACAATACCTTAAAAAGAATAATCTATCCGGTTCTGAACGCAAGCAGAAAGTTTCTGTTTGTATTGAAAAACAGCTTCTCTTTAAGCTGGATCCGAGGATGATTTACAGAAGATAATTTACAGAAATGGAACAGAAATAAAATGAAAATTGAAAATACAGATCGGAGATTGATAATATGTTAAAAAACTGGTTTCAAAAAGGAATTCAGACATTTTCATCAGATAAAAACTGTGTAAACAGGGATGGTTATATTCGCCGGGCTCCTATCGTTGCGCTGCTGGTATTTTCTATGTTTGTGGTTGAAATGGGTGCACTGCTTCGAAATTCACAGGTTTCTGTTTCTGCCAATGAGGTGGTGGCAAAGTATGAAGAAGAAGCCATGGTGCGAGTCAGCAAAAATACAATTGTTATGGGAGATATTTATGACAGTAAGGGGGTTCCGTTGCTTTCCTATGAGAAACCTCTTTCACAGGATCATGGCACCTATGCGGATAATTACATCTATTCATCCGTCATTGGTTACTGCCAGATGGGCAATAAAGGAGGATTGGCGGGTAAGTATCAGCCCCTTCTTATAATGACCTCTGATTCGGAAGATACCAAAGGATACAGTATGTATCTGACGCTGGAACATGAACTTCAGAAAAAAGTATATGAAGAACTGTCTTCCTGTATCGGATCTGATGGAAGAGGCTCCATGGTGGTATTGGATGCGGATACGGGAAAAATCCTCAGTATGGTTTCCATGCCGGTCTATGACGCCTCCAACATCAGTGAGGAAGCAAAGTGGATGAATGACGAAGAAAAGAGCAACGGAGTGTGGTATCCTCTTGCCACCAAAGGCATGATTGCACCCGGTTCCACTTTCAAACTGCTTTCTGCCATTGCACTGATTGAAAGCGGAAGAGAAGATTTTACAACCGCAGATGATACTTCTTATCAGGGCAGCGGATATGTCATCAATAATTACAGCAGTTACAGATCTTCTCCCAATCCCATTGGATACAGGGGTGCCCTTAAAAAGTCCTCCAATGTGTTTTTTGTAAAAGCCCTGGTACAGGAAGAAGATACCAGAGAAAGAATTACTGAAATTGCTTCCAGATTGTATCTGGGTACTCCTCTGAATCTGGATTTTGGTGTAGTAACCAGCACTTTTACCTATACAGATGATATCTGGGAACAGGTTCTGCAGAAAACATATTTCAATGAAGAAAGGGAACTGGCAACAACTTTATTCGGTCAGTCCGAAGTTCGAATGTCTTCCCTTCAGGGGGCCATGATGGCAGCTGGTTTCATTAATCATGGTGTGATTATGACACCCTATATGATCGAGAGTGTCAGGGACAGCCGTGGAAATGAACAGAATTTAAGCAAAATTATGGAGCATTTCAATGAAAAAATGGTATCCGAAAAGGATACTGCTTTAAGTGTTCTGACCGATCCATCTACTGCAGAAAAAATTCTGGATGCCATGAAATACGCAGCAACAGAACAGTATCACTTCTCACCTGATCTGGGTGTGGCTGCAAAATCCGGTACTTCAGAAACAGGTAATACCGGCAATGCCGGCAACAACTCCTGGATGGTCAGCTGTGCGGAAATCAATGGCCATTGTTATGCCATTGCCATCAACTGGGCCAATGCGGCAGCAGGTACCCAGGGAAAAGATATGAAAGTTCCTGTGGAAAATGTATTTCGCTATCTGAAAAACCAGCAGTAAGGAGGATGAATACGTGGCAAGATGCAGATATTATTTCCGTTCGGAGAAATCCAAAGATCCCTGTCATGAGAACAATGAAGACAGTTTTCTTCATTCCAGATTTACCATCATGAATGATGTGGGCATAGATGTAATGGCTGTTTCCGATGGAATCGGCGGGTTGAGCAATGGGCATGTGGCATCACATGCCGCTGTTACAGCTTTTATGGAAACTTTTTACAGGGAAATTCTGGAATTATATACACCCTACAGAAAGAATCTTACCTGTATCCATTATTGCGGAGAATTAAAAGAGGCCATGGTTCGGGCATTTGCTGCAGCCAATGACAATGTATTGTGTACAGCTGCTTCGGGTATCCGTCAGGGAGCAACCCTCAGTGCTGCTGTTCTGGCGGGAGATTATCTGATTACTGGAAATATTGGAGATTCTCCGATATACTACTATAATAAAGAAGAAAACCGTATGGATCAGATTGCCGTACTTCAGACCCAGGCGGAAGAGGATGTGATGGAAGGCAAATATGAACGTTACAGTGATGCATATTTTGAAAATGATTACCTTCTCACCTATTACATGGGACAGTACAGTAAACTTCCGGAAAATCTGATCCATTTCCATGTTCAGGAAAAGGTTATGCCGGGAGATCAGCTTCTGCTGGTATCAGATGGAGCCGTCGGGAGAATGCTGCCGGAAACAGTGTATGCAAACCTCATGTCTTCGGATGAAGAAAAAGCATTGAGTATTTTATTTGAAGAGGCATTGAAAGATAAGGACGATGACCAGACTGCAATGTGGATCAGGATTGGTTGATAAATCGGGGGGATTAGCAGATGCGTATATGCAGAATACATGACAAATCAAAACAGCAGTTGAGATTGACAGAGCTTCTGACAACCAGAGCCGAAGCCGAAGAAAATTTTCATTTCAAAGGATTTCATCTCTGCATCGGAATCGCAGAGGACTGTGATTACCCGGAAAAACGGTATTTTCTGAAATTTTTTATTCTGAACGGTGATGAGAAAGAACTGGCGACAGCCCGTTTTGCTCTGGCAAGTGAATGGAAATTTCAGGTCCGTCATCCCAATGTGGTATATGTGGAGTTTCTGTCTGAAGCGGAACTCAGGCTGGAATCTGCAGACCGGGAACAGGATCCGTATGGCTGGATATGTGAAGTCATGGATCGTAAAGACACAGATACGTTGAAGATCCTCTGTCTTGCGGAAGAATATGCGGATGGATGGGAACTTGGAGAATATTACCGGGAAGATAAAGAACCGGTATCCGAAGATGAAATGTTCTGCCATATGCATCAGCTTCTGGACGGCATGTGCGGATATTATGGACGCTATCGAAAGGATCCTCTTCTTCATAGAGATATCAAACCTTCTAATCTTGTAATCCGGAAAAAAGATCATAAATTGGTGTATATTGATTTTGATCTGTCCCATTCCTCTGGAAGTACCAGGACACAGACCGGTAAACGGCTTCTTGGAGGAACTCCGGGATATGCAGATCCCAGACAGTATGAAATGGTGGTTAGAAAATCCGATGTCCGTATGGATATCTATGCACTGGGTATGGTATTTCTGTATATGCTGACCGGCAGTCATTATGTACAGACCAATACGAAACTCAGCGACGAAGAAATGGCTGCCTGGAAATATCTGGAGAAGGAGGAGTATCTGGAATATGTTTACCATGTAAAAAAAGCATACCTCAGACGCAGACGGATACCGGTTTTTCAGGATAAACGGTACGACAGGCTGCTGACCATGATCGGCAGGATGATCCACTGGAATCTGGAAACAGATATGGATTCCAGTGATTGCAGATATATGACACCAATGGATGTCCTGCAGGAATTCGAAGGCTGTATCCGGGAACTGTACGGAGAAAAAGCGGAAGAAATACTGAAAAATGATCAGTTGCTGAATGCAGATTCCCCTTTGCTTGATAAAGGAAGTGAAAAAGCGTATTATGTCCAGTTTTATTCGGAAAAGGGACAGGGAAAGATTCTGACTCTGCGTACCAATCAGGTGATGAAACTTCAGGATGAAGGAGGGCAGCTTCTTCTTATGCTTAATGCCACAGATAAGGGTGTGCATTACATTCGTTTTGTTCAAAATACTGTTCCGGTAGATGATAAGGGAAACCGATCCGGTTTGTTGACGAAACAGGGATATCACTTTAATATGTATAATAACAGATACTTCATCCGTATGATCGATGCTGACTGACGGATGACAGGAAGCTGAAAGAACAGGGAGACAGACCATGGGAAAAGAATTGTACGAAAAAATTCTTGGATATTCTGGAAAAAGTGCAGCGAAAAACTTCGAAGAGGAAAAGAGCGCAGCGGAAATCAATACAGAAGCCCCTGAAACCGCGAATAGTCAATCCACTCCTGCCAGGACCCGGATATTTAAGGGTGGAGAAAAAACACAGATATGGAGTAAATCCCCCGCAAAGAAGAATCCGGAAAAAATTGCAGAGAAAGCGGACAGGCCTGACGGGGAAACATTGCTTGCAGAACCACATGGAAAGGAACCGGAGAAAGACGGATGGGACCATATGATAAGCTGGCTGGACGATCTGGAATGGAAGGGGTTTGATCCCAGGGAGGAAGATGAAGCAGATCTGAATTTATTTGACACAGTCGAAATACCGAAAAGAATCCGTAACCTTCATATGGTAATCTGCCTTTTAAATGAAAAAAGAAATATGGAATTTTCCATCAATACCCCATTTTGCGAGCTGCAGAAAGGGATATTCGGACTTGCTTCGAGAAGAATTGTTTATACATCCGTTGTGTTTGGGGATGGAAGCATCTGCAGAACTCCCTTTGAGAAACCGAATGAAGAACATCTTCTTTATCTGGATGCAGATCGCAGATATGTGAATGCCGGTTTTCTGCTGATGGAAGCAGATTCGGTATTGCGGGACAGGCTGGAGGAATATCCGGAAGACACAGGTGTATTGTTCATCCTGCGGGAATCCGAAAAGGGATTGGAAAGTGGGGAAGAACAGTTGATGAGAGGGCTGTTTCAGGATCGCTATTTGCCGTATCGGATTATCCTGATGGAAAATCAACACCAGGATGACTGGCTGAACGAATTTGGAAAGAAACAGGAGACAAAAGCATTTCTTTTTGAGGAAATGGATGAAGTATTAGAAAGGTTATAATATGGCAATTATTTTTCAGTGTGAATCCGAACGTTTCCATCGTATTATGGTAAGAATCGCAGAAAGAATTGATATGGAAGCAGCAGGCTATTCGGAAAACAGCATCGATGCAGTCAGCAGACAGGTACGTGCCGTTTATGAGAGTGTCAGAAGCGATATAATGGTTTCCGATGAAAAGGATGTTTCCGATAAAGAGGATGTTTCAGATGAGTCCGGTGAATTACTGTTTTCCGGAAAAACGGTGATCTTATCCGCAACAGAAGCTCACAATACACCGATGGACCGTGCAATATACAGCTGTCTGGCACTGAGAAGGATGGGCCTGCATCCGGTTCTGATTCGTAATCAGGATGAGACAGCAGTTGGTGTATGGTATTATAAAGAGTATGATATGGGAGAGGCCAGAATCCGTACCGAAGAGTTTATGAAAACCGCAGAAGGTAAACTGAGCATGCTTCTTCCTGTATCCATGAATAAGCTTTCCGGAGAGGATGATTTTTCTGAAGCAGTCAGCAGAGGATGTGAAATTGTAGGCAGCTACATAGAAGCCATTGATATCCGCTGGGAAAATGGAGAGGATTATCAGGATGATTTCCAGGAACTGATTCGTAAAAGAGAGTTCGATCATCTGGATGAAGAAATGATGGAGACCGATCCGGATCCTTCCGGCAGTGTCCTGTTAAAAGAATTCAGAAAAGAGTGTCCGGATATCCATAATGGAAAAGAACTGGCAGAAGCAATTGTCAGATTTCTGAAAGCTGATCCGTATGAGATGGATTCCCGATGCGAATTCCGTATGCGCCGATATAAGGATGCACTGGATCAAAGAAAAGGATTCCTTAAAAAACTGAATGAAGAAGTTCTGGGCGGTGTAACACTGGCAGATATCATGAAAAATGCGGATAGAAAGGGAGAAAGCAGACTGAAGGCAAACTGTTCTCCTGAAGAAGCCGAGATCCTTTTTTCTGATCAGTCCCGTTTCATCCTGGAACGATATGCACAGGCCTGGGATAATTGCAGATACAGGACTCCTGATGGAAGAGTGTGTTTTGATCTGACCATGTTTTCTGTGGACAGACTCAAAACCTTTTTTGATCTTTTACGCAGTGCAGACTGTTTATATGCGGAATTCTGCAGACAGGCAGATCAGTTCGGCAAAAAAGTATGTTTCCATGAACAGTATCATACAGCAGATAATCGCAGAACCTATTTAAAACAGATTATGATGGTATGCGAACTGCTGCTGGAATATGGTATATTCAGGGAAACGGCCGTTTCAGCAGAGCTTCCGGAGGCCACTGTCTTTGAAAAGAAGGATGTGGATGAATACAGATTGTACAGACAGTGCAGAAATGCAGCATCTGCTGCTGCTGAGGTTCTGAAACTGGATGTATTAAAAGAAACAGATTCTGTTATCAGAAAAGAACTGATCAATCTGGCAGAATCGGTTCTGAATGCCGGTCTTGACAGTATTCATATTCCGATTTCCAGAGATCTGACCGAAAATTCCAGAAAGCTGCAGGAGAAGCTGCAGGAATATGGAATTCTGGCAGAAGAAAAAATCCTGAAGCTTCAGATCGGTACCGGAAAAAATCAGCAGTTAAAGAAAATATGCCAGGGTCTGGTGCAGTACTCTTCCCTTGATTACAACTGGTGTGATGAGAGAAAGGAAATGATTTTTAACCTTTTTGGAGATATGGTATCAGAAAACGGATATCTGTTCGGTATTCAGATAAAGATTGCCGGTCTTCAGTATATGCTCATGAAAGAAGAAGGATTATCTGCAGGAACCAGAGAACTGATTAACTGGCTGACCGATGTCGTTGGGAGGTGTGAAGGGGATTCTCAGCTGAATGAACTTTTACAGGCTGCAGAAAAACTGTATTCCGAATCCTACCTTCCATTCCATGATATGGAAAAGGAAATTTTCCGATTCCTTGATCTTTCTTATGTGGAATTTGATGAAAAGTATACGGACCGTATGCTGATTGATTTTATCAGAGAATGGCTTCATATGCTGGAGGAAGGATCTGTTATGCAGGAATGCAGGCAGGCATATACTGCTTTACTCAGAAACTGTTTCGGGCAGATCATGAAGCAGATCAGAGAACTTGAGATGTCTCCCTCTGAGGCCGTAGAGGAATTCGATAAGCTCTGGTATCATAATAATTCCGAAAAATGGGTGAAGGTGAAAGAATTTGACCGTAAAGCCTTTGATATGAATCTGGATACCATCCGATATCTTTCTGAATCAGTAATAGATGACTGCTGTAAGCTGCATTATAATAAGCTTCTACAGAATATTCATGATATCTGGGATGAAAAGAAAGAGATTCTCCATGACATTTCTCAGATAGAAGCATTGGATGAGATTTTCAGCAGCTATGAGGATCTGATGGAAAGTAGCTTCGAGGCACTTGGTTTTACCATGGAAAAAGGGAAGGCCATCATCAGAGAACAGAAAGAATTCTTTTTCACAGCTGAGAATATGTAATTGTAAATATACGAGAGCAATAAAAGCAACAGAGTAAGGAAATACATAAAAATGTGTATTAATATGAGAGAAATGCTCGTAGATCCTTGCTCTGTTGTTTCTATATTGGTAGTTGTCTTTGTTGATTAATGGATGAAAAAACGGTATAATTACAGTATGATTTGAAAACATTTTCTGCATGATGAAACAGGGAGTTACAGAAGGAGAATTGGATGAAAACAGTCAGAACAGTAGCTGAAAACTGGGGGTTTACCATTGAATATACAAAAAAGGTTTTGGAGGTTTTCGGTGTAAGAGTAACCGATCCGGATTATATATTTAATGAAGAAGAAATCCGCCGTATCAATGATGGGGTTATACGGACCCACATTGCGGGAAACGGCATGACGGTGTCTGAACTGGAATCTCAGAAGAAACAGGATGAACAGGAGCGAATCCGTCAGCAGATGTTTCGTCTGGAACAGGAAAGAATTGCCAGAGAAGAGCTGCTGGAAGCAGAAAAGAGAAGAAAAGTCTATCAAGAAGAGCAGAGAATGCTGATTCGCAGAAAAGCTTATGAGGAAGTGAAGGAGCGGGAACAACAGGAGCAGCAGAGGATTCAGAATCCGGAAATCAGACATACTGTTTCTTCAGATGATGCTGAACTGTCTGCAGCATCCCAGGGAAAACTGGAGTATCTGGTACAGAATTACATTCTTTTTATTGATACCTGCAGTCTTCTGCTTCCCGAGAGTGCAGCATTTCTTGGGAATCTGATTCCGGAACTGAAAAAACATGGCAAAATACTGTATCTTCCCAGGGTGGTATATCAGGAGTTTGAACGGGTAAAGGATAATAAACCGGAACTGACAGTCATTTACAAAGAAGTATACAATATACTTTTTCACATGAGTCAGCAGAAGCTTCTGGTGATATGCGGCGATGCTTCTGATATTGGACATGCAGATAATGTATTTCTTACACAGTTTACCCGGCTTCGAATGAAGGGCAGGATGCTTCTGATTACTCAGGATCGTGGTCTTACAGCAGATATACTGAATCTGAATAATCAGAGATCCAGCAGCGGAGACCCGATTCTGGTACAGCGAATTAACCGGTATGGATATCTGAGCAAACCTGCAGAACTCAGAACCGGAGATAACGGAGCATCTGGTTCCTGTAATAATATTTATCACAAACCGGTTCATACAACGGGTGATAACAGGAACCGACGCAATCATCCCTTATTCAAAACGGGGCAAACTGTTACATCTTTGTCCACGGATCCTGTTCCCGGAATTCGGATTCCGGAGGAGGGCGAATATGTTTTTACAGGAAGTGGAAAACGAATTATCCTTCAGAAACGTCTGAGCAACGGAGGAGAAGGAACCATCTACCGGACAAATGTTCCTCAGGTTGCCAAAATCTACTTTGCAGAAAAGAATAATGAATTCCGTCGTGCAAAGCTGGAAAGAATGGTCAGAAATTCCATCAATCATACCTTTGTATGCTGGCCGGAGGAACTGCTGTATAATCAGGACAGACAGTTTGTGGGATATTTGATGAAAGAAGCAAAAGGGCTTCCTTTGGAACAGATTCTGGGGCCCATCTATATCCAGGAAGAGTTTCCGGACTGGACCAAACTGGAACTGATCCAGCTCGCATATACGATTGTCAATACCATTCAGTATCTTCACAGTGAGCAGATCATCCTTGGTGATATCAATCTCAATAACTTTTTGGTGGAAGACAGCGAACATGTTTATTTTGTGGATACAGACAGCTATCAGATTGATGAATTCCCCTGTCCGGTGGGTACTTTGGAGTATATTCCGCCGGAGTTACAGCATAAAGATCTGAAAACCGTACTCCGTACCATGGAAAATGAAAACTTCTCCATTGCAACACTGGTTTTCATGATCCTGATGCTGGGTAAGAAGCCCTATGATAAAATTGACAGCGAAGGTGTGGCGGTTGCCATCAGAGATGCCGATTTTTCTTATCCTCTGGAGAAGGAACGAAACGGTCAGGCGCCCAAGGGGCCCTGGAGATTTATCTGGTCACATTTATCCTTTGACATGAAAAAGAATTTCTATCATACATTTCAAAAGGATGGGGAGCATTACAGACCGGAAGATCGTTTTTCTTCCAGAGACTGGAAGAATTTTCTCCTGAACTATAAGCAGAAATATCCTAAAATGCTGGAAAACGATCCGGAATCAGGACTGATTCGTCCGAATCGTTTTAAACGGTTCAGACAGACCTGTAAAAAATGCGGTAAACTCGTTTTTAATGATGAGCTGACAAGTGGAATCTGTTCGGATTGTGAAAAAACCATTCCTGATCGTATCTGTAAGCATTGTCATAAGCCCATTGGGGTTCATGCACTTCTGCAGTGGAAAGGAGATAAACCCAGAGATTTATGTAATACATGTCTTGAAAAATCACGAAAAACATACACAAACTATGAATGTCTGGCATGCAATAAGATAGTAACGGTTTCTGAACTGATGTATGAAAAATACAGGGAAAAAGGGAAGGATTTGCCCCGTTTCTGCAATGAATGCAGAAATAAGAACAATGAAATTTATGATACTGTCAAATGTTCCGGCTGCGGCGAGTATTTTGATATCAACTATAAAACCATGCGATATTATCTTCTGACCGGAAATGATCTGCCCAAACGTTGTCCGAAATGTCGCAATTCGAGGACATCGAAACATCGGGATGCTTCGAAGATTGACCGGAAATGGTTTGACTGGTAAATGAAAGGGGAAATATGGGAAGAATTATATTAAATGTAAATCCGACAGACATACCGGATACCAGAGTCCCTGTTGCTATTCTGAATGACACCAGCGGCAGTATGCAGGGGGCACCCATTGAAGAGGTGAATAAGGGAATCCGTCTTTTTTATGATGCCATCAGAGAAGACCGGAAAAGCCGGAATGCAGCGGAAATCTGTCTGATCAGTTTCAATTCGGAAGTAAAAGTGGTGGAGGATTTCGACAATATCCGGAATCAGAACAAAGAACATATTCTGACAGCTGGAGGTCGTACACATCTGGGGGATGCAGTGAATACAGCTCTGGATCTTCTGCTTCGCAGAAAAGAATTTTATAAAGAAAAAGGAATTCCCTATCATCAGCCCTGGCTGGTTATCCATACCGATGGCAGTGACAATGGAGATCCGGAAGAGCTGCACAGAGCGATTACCCGTGTCAGAGAGATGGAGAGAAACAGAAAACTGGTGGTATTCTGTATCGGTTCCGGTACGTGTGTAGATATGAAGACTCTTGCACAGTTTTCAGAAAGACCTCCCCAGAAGCTGGACGGACTGAAATTCTGCGAGTTTTTCCAGTGGCTCAGTGAAAGCATTGACAGGAGATCCCATTCTACCCCGGGCGACAGCATCCCTCTGGGTTCGGTCAGAAGCTGGGCATCCATTGATATCTGATGAAAAGCAGGAGCAGACAGATGGAATGGAAGATCTCAGAAAGGAAGTCTGCAGGCTGGAAATCCTCAGGCTGCTGTGTGCCGGGATCTGATCACAGGGAGAAACAGATTCTATGCCAGGATCGAATCTATCAATATCACAGCGAACAGATCAACGTGATTGCTCTGGCTGATGGAGCCGGTTCTGCCCGGTTTGGCGGAGAAGGGGCCGAAATCGCAGTCAGGGAATGTGTATGTCTGTTTATTACTTCCTTTGACCGATTTTATGAGACAGAGGATGCCCGGATTGTTTCCCGGAAAATACTGGATCATCTGCTTCGCACACTTTATTTTTCGGCGAAGAAAAATAAAGGAGAAGTGAAGGACATGGCGTCCACCTTGCTGGCAGCAGCCGTAAAGGGAGACCGGTATTTGCTGGTGCATATCGGTGATGGCGTAATCGGATGCAGAAAAAATGGGAAAATGTATGCAGTTTCCCATCCGGAAAATGGGGAATTTGCCAATGAAACTTTTTTCATAACTTCACAGAATGCAGAAACACATTTTCGGTTATATAAAGGAGAAATACAGGATATCGATTGCTTTCTTCTCATGTCAGATGGGGCACAATCATCCTTATATCGGGCGAAAAATCGTAAGTTAATTGAAGAAACAGAAAGACTGGCCATCTGGAACAGCTGTCTTTTTGCAGAAATCATGAATGAAACGCTGAATAACACCATCAGGAAAGTACTGATAAACTATACCGAAGATGATTGCAGTCTGGTTATGATGAACCGGATCCGGCCGGAGGATTATCAGAACATGGAGCTTTCCGAAAAGAGATTTCTTCTGATGACGGACGAGGTGACAGAGGCGGAACTGACAGAGGAGCAGATCCGACAAACGGATGAAATTATGAGAAATCTGCTGGTGCCGCTGACAGAGGAAGAACTGAAAAAGCGGATTCCCGACGGAACGCTGGAGAAGGGGCTTCGGATTTTACAGGCTGCCGGTCTGGTGAAAAACACATGCGGAAGATATCGATCTGTATATACACAGATTGGATCATAACATTATCTGCATACAGAAGATGAAATCAGGAGAATACAATGAAATACAGAAAGAAAGATATATGGAATATGGTAATGCGCCTGGTGGCAGTTCTGCTGGTTCTGATACTGTTTCTGGCAGGGGTCGGATACTTTCTTGCTCCGAAAGCAAAGGACCTGATCCATGAATATCAGGAAAAGAAAGAATCAGCAGCAGAATCAAAGAAACTGGCGGAGGAATCAGCCCGAGCCGCTTCTGAATCAGAAGAAGCAGTTCGGGTAGCAGAAGAAGCATCCATGGCCGAACAGTCCAGGATCGATGCTTCCAAAGCAGCAGAAGAAGCATCCAGACAGGCCGAGCTTGCATTGCACGATTACAATATGGACACCGGAGCTTATGTAAATGGCAGTTATATGACCTTCGGAACACATCATTATACCTGTTATCGATCCACAGATACGGGAGATAAGAATGCATCGGAATACTGTAAAACACAGGGCGGACATCTTCTGGAAATCGATTCTGAGGATGAAAAACGTTCTGTGGAAGATTTTTTAAAATACATGGGATACAGCAGCAGTTTTTCCAATGGTGTAACCGGCGATGGTTATATCATTTGTGAATGGGACAATTAAGAGAACATATGGATAATTTTACATTTTTAAAGGACGAATATCCGCAGTTTTACAAAGCTGCGATTGAAGCGGAAGAAAATATCTGGACAAACAGCAAGGGAAGCGGAAACAAGATCAGAATTCTTTGCGAAGACGTGATTCACTACCTTACGAATTTATACGATATGGAAGGAATCATTTATGATTTTTCAAATAAGAGCAGAAAACAGGGGCTGAAATTTTATGATTATCTGAATGTATATTCCAATAAAAAAGCAATCGAAGTTGCAGTCAGCAGAGATCCGGAACGAAGAAAAGGACTCACCCCTCTCAGTTTTGACGTGTATGCGATTTTTGGAGCTTCGGGCTTACGTGCGTATAAGGTTCCTACCTGGCATCCGGAAAAAATCGAACCTGGTAAGATGGATTATAAAACAATCAGCAAACCGGTGGAATTTCTGAGACAGTACGGAAATGATTGTTCCCATCCCTATGATGATTCGACGGTTTATGTGGATTGTTTTGACGGTACATTAAAACAGATCAAGCTGTTTCACAACATGATGCAGCGGTATTTTCGTAAAGATGGAGTAATCGAACCATATGATGATAACCTGATTTCTCTGCCGAAGCTGGATATACACGATGCATATACTCCTTTCGATATGGATTATACCGGATGTATTATGGAGGGAGAGGCCACTGATCTTTCCGGTAACAGGAATCCTCATACCATTCTGCGTAAATATTTTGTGGAAGCGGGTCATCATACCTGGCAGACAAGAAGCATGGAAGCGTTTTTAAGTGCAGATGGACCGGCCAACGGTGTTCCTGAAGGGATGGCATGGATGAATGTGGTTCTGGATGGCAAGAACTGGAGAAGTCCATACTATATCATCAGTTATTCCTTTGGAAGAAAACCTGAAAAGCTGACAACAGAACTGTTATCCCGCATCAATGAGGAAGAAAGACAGATGATCTGTCAGAAACTGGCCTGCAGTCTCCAGAATCTGCACAATGGAAGTGTTCCGATTTATCACAGAATGCTGAATAATGATAGCATTCGTTTATGCGATTTTACAGATTCTGAAAAGGGATGGGTTCCCAGCATTATTAATTATGAATTTGCTAAAATTCAGAAGCCGAAGACAGATCTGTATGTTACCGTAGCAGGAGAATTATTTGGTGCATCAAAGAAAAAGCTGGCCAGAGGTGAAAAATATCTGGCACCTGAGTTTTCTTCCGGAATTGCAGAGGAAAATTGGGCCAAGCTGGATATCTATGCACTGGGGATTCTGTATACGGATATTCTTGTCGGTCGGATAGATAATGAAAGAAAAAATCTGGAATTTGAACAGATTCCGGAAGAATTGAAAAGCCTGATTCAGGATATGACCAATGACGATCCAAAAGAAAGACCGGATATCAATGAAGTTCTTTACAGACTGGAGAAATTCAACAACAGATCAGAGAACATCGTAAATGAACAGAAGGGAAGTCTCATCAGACAGTGGTTTGCCAGAATTTTCCAATAGGGTCTGATCTGGCAGACAATTGAATATAATTGAGAAATACAACTGAATGGAGATAGCTATGAAATTAAGAAAAATTAGTAAATATCTGTATCTATTTCTTGCGGTGGGGTGGCTGACTCTGAATTCCTGTCTGATGTATATGCCGTCATTTGCTGCGGAAACAGCTGATTTTCAGTCTCCGGTTAATGTACTGAATCAGGATCTGGATGTGATTTTCTGTATTGATCACAGCGGTTCTGTCTGGAGTCAGGCAGAAATCCGTGATCAGGCAGCAAGAGCCCTGGCAAATCTGGCTGTGAACCGGAATGTCAGTGTGGGATGTGTTTATTTTGCGGATCACGTGTATACGGAGAAAGTTACAAATCTGACAGAGATTACTTCCGATACTGATTTGAACAGCATCCTGAGCCTTTCTGCGGAGGATGAAAATAATAAAAGTACCAATATCGGTACCGGGTTTGAGAAAGCCCATGAAATGTTTGAACATCAGAGTAAAAATGGGAAACGGATTGTTGTACTGTTCAGTGATGGAATCAATGAGTCAAAGGATTCTGATGATATTGCATACAAAGAAAGCGCAGATAAGAATACGCAGAAATGGGCTGAAAAGCTTCAGGAAGATGGAGCAGAAATCTACTGTGTTTATCTGAAAAAGCGTTCGGATCGCAGTGATGTGGAATTTATGAAAAAAATCGTAAATTATTTTGATGATTCACTGAATTATGATAATCGTTATCTGGAAATCAAAGAATCAGATATTGATTCCCTTTGTGATCAGTTTGTGCAGGTATTCTACAATGCACAGAATAACATGGCATACAGCAAATTTGACTGCGATTCCAGCGGCAGTTTTCCCTTTTATGTGCCGGATACCAATGTAAAACAGGTTCAGGTTTTTCTGAAAAATGTTAAGCCTGGAAGTCAGCTGAAATTCACCTGTGATGGCAATGAAGTGGTACCGGCTTCGGACCGAGAGGATGGTTCTCTGAGATTTGTTGTTTTTGAACAGCCTGCCACCGGAAAATGGAAACTGGAAGCGGTTTCTGACGGAGATCCGGTCAGCGGAACTCTGGCATATTATGCAGATGTCCAGGCAGCAGTCCGTATCGTTCCGGAAGGAGAAGGAATCAAAGGGCAGCAGGCCTGTCTGCAGGCTGACTTTGCAGACCAGGATGGAAACAAACTGAAAACTCTGGATCCTTCCGCAAGCATTACGGCGGTGGTTACTCTGGATGGGAAAGAACTCTGGAGCGGCAGACTGCAGAATCAGGATGGTGTCTGCCGCAGTGAAAGTTTTGAACTGAGCAGGTATGGTTCCAGTGAGATATCCTTTACGATAGAGTATGAATCTTTCCTGAATCTGCAGTTTGAAATGCCGGGTCTGACAGTCGTTCCCCGTGAGCCTCTGGCAAAGGACATGGGTTCCAGATTTGCCTGCGTCAAGCAGACGAAAGGTGGAAAAAACACCTACCGGTATACATTTGATAAATCAGATCTTTTTGAAGATCCGGAGCAGGGCAATCTGTATCTGTCCGGGTACAGGAACAGAAATGAAAGCAATCCCACCATTGTACTGGAGGAGGGAGATAAGCTGATTATCTGTTCGGATAAAGCAGACGCCATCGAAGTGGATATTACAGTTCAGGACGATACAGGAAAGCTGTGTACCGCAACGGTTAAAGGTGCCATGGAGGTCGTCAGAAGTCTGACCGGAACCATAATCTGCGCTGTAATCGGAATTTTTGTTTTGATTGCAGTGATCATTATTCTTAAACAGAAAGAAGAGAAAGCAAAGCAGATACCCAGGGGTAGACTGAACCGGCAGGCTGCGGAATATGAAAAAATCGTCAGGGATTACAGAGCCAATGATTCCTTATGTAAACAGGCAAAAGCAAAATACGTTGGAGAGGAATTCTGTCGGGTTCAGAAGGAACTGGCAGAGCAGTGCAGAAATCTGCTTCCTGCACAGTTGAAAGATATTGGTGCAGAGGATATGGTGGATCCTGTAACCGGACTTGCACCCAATGAACGGGTGAGAAGCTGTCTGGAGGCTTATCAGACGGCCTGCAATGAACTGGCAGATTATGAGGGAAGGCTGCCCGGAAGAGGTTTAACCGCACCCACTATCAACGAGCTGAAGAAACAGAGCGTGAAGGAACTGGAGCTGCTGGCGGATGAAAGAGAGGAGCAGCTTGCAGAAATCAGAAAACTGAGCAGCGCTGCAGAAAATGCGGCAAAGGCCTGTATTTCCGCTCTGAATGAAGCTTTACAGACAAAGAGGAGCATGGAGCGCAGACTGTCTATGGCAGAGCGCCTTCAGGGAGGAACCTTCCGTTGTGTGATTAATTATCAGTATTTCTATCAGGAAAAGGATGAATGGAAGAGTCACAATGGCGCAAAGGTTCTGACTGCAGAAAAAACAGGTTATGTTTCTCTGGATGATTTGATATTGCTGACCGGTTCCAGCTATACTTTATTACGGAATATCACCGGTATTGACAGCAATGTGGTGATTTATCCCAGTGACCCGGATAAGGGAGAAGGAATCGTTCTCCGCAGCCTTTCCAATTTCATATATCGTGAGGCAGCGGAACAGAGCTGGAGACCGGAAAGCAGAACTGCACTCATGTTAAAAGGCTACCGTTACAAAGTATATCTGCCTTCCATTGGCAGGCTGAACATAAGTGTCGAATAGGAGGAAGAGGATATGGATAAGTGTCCTATATGCTTTGAACATATAAATACAGAGGATCTGATATATGAAGTCTTATTTCATGCGGACCGTGAAGGGATTCCGGTGACACCGGATCACAGCTGGATCAGGGATACCAGACTGGGAATGTTTTTTGATTCCCATTCACCGGCATTTTGCATCCATTATGTAAGGGACAATAAAACCGGAGAGGTATTCGGAAGGGCAGGAGCACAAACCAACCGTTACCTGATGCTTTCCCGGAGAGAACTGAGAGCCCGCAGACAGGATTACAGCCGTTCGGATATTCAGGTTTTTCTGAAAGGGATGAAGGCAATTTTAAACGATCAGGGCAATGCGGACGAGGGAAACGATGACAGTTTCATCAACGGTTCCGTTGACGGCAATTCTTTCTTTGGTATGGAAACAGACAGGGAATCTGCCGCTGTCGCTTCCGATGAAGAAGATTTCTTCGACGGCGCATTTCAGGGAGAACCGCTTTTTTCCGATGAAGAGTCGTTTTTTTCAGGTTCAGAGCTTTCCGATTTAAGCAGTATTTACGAAATTCAGGGAGATCATGATGTGGAAAATTACATGTACACCGTGAAGGTTGACCGGTGCATGGCATTCCAGATCGTTCCCTGCTGTCCCCACTGCCGTGTTCATCTTCCAAAGGGCTGGAAAAGCGCGGACAGCTATGTACCCATCGGTTTTGTCAGTCCGAAGTCCGGAGGAAAGACAACAATTATTGAGGCTCTTGTTTCCGAACAATTCTGGCAGTTTAATCAGCTGGGCAGTGATTTATATGCGTATTCTGGCCAGGATGAAGAATTTTCCAGATATTACCGCGAGGAAATCGTGAAAAAGGCAGAGGAACTGGTTAAAAATAAAAAATATCCGGATGCTTCCGAAATTTTTGATCGACCGCCTGTATTTATGATTCTGGAATATAAGTATCACAAAATACTCATAGGTTTGTTTGATATCGCAGGTGAAACATTGGAAGCCCTGAAAGTGGATAATCCGCTGGCAGACTATCTGGTACATATGGAAGGCATTGTATGCCTGGTGGATCCCAACTGTCTGCGTATGAAACTTCGTCCCGATATTACATATATCTATGAAGGTGTGGAGAATCCGAATCCGGAAGAGAGACAGGAAAAGAAGAAGTTTGCCATCCGATCCATCGAAGAACAGGGCAGGCTCCAGCGAAACAGCAGGGAAATCATCACCATTGAAGAATTGCTGAAAGAAACTGCATCTGGCAACACACAGGAAAACAGCGTTATGTATAA
>JALETI010000106.1 GCA_022781515.1 Lachnospiraceae bacterium | reverse complement strand
CAGTGAAACAGAATGGGGATATCATCCTCTTCCAATGCACGGAACAATTCCTGAAATGCCGGATTTCCAAAGGGCATAATTTTGTAAAGCTGTGCAAAGGCCATTTCCTTTCCAAACTTTTTTTCCATTTCCTTCATGATGGCCTCAAGTTTGCCGATTCCCTTTGGAGAAAAGTCTACCTCGCTTCCGTCCGGGAAAAAAATCGCACTTTTTCGTACCTGTTTTACACCATCCAGCACCGGATCGGGATGCATTTCACTCTCCCCATTGCTTCGAAGATCCAGCACCATTTTCAGTTTCAGTTCACCCAGTTTTTTCCGATCTGCTTCTCCCGTCAGCGCATCCAGATTGCCGCCCCTGTAGAAACATCCGTATTTAACCATTCGTCCATCCCCGGTCCTGTATCCTCCCAGTTCACGAAAATTCACTGCTCCGTCAAAGGGGATCTCTGTTCCTGCCGGATAAAGGATATTCTTATTATTTTCTGCTGTCATATACAAGTCCTCCTGAAAATATGTAAAGTCTGGTATATTAAGTAAAAAACACATCTGATGCAGACAGGAATTTTTCCGATTCCATCCATGATCAGATGTGCTCTATTGTTATTTTCTTTCTATTCAGCTGCAGGCATTGTTTCAATCCACGCTCGGTAAGATTAACGAAGTACGACTTGCGGCGTCATATAACCGCGTGGGTTTGTCAACTTGCGTGATGTATACTAATACTGCTTCCCTGTACCATCACAGTTATCAGAAAATGATCGTACCAATCATATGTACAAGAAATGCACAGATCCACGCAATTGCACACTGGCCAATCACCATAATTGCCGCCCATACGGTTCCCAGTTCTCTTTTAACAGATGCAATCGCTGCCACACAGGGGGTATACAGCAGACAGAACACCAAAAGAGAAGCTGCTGCCACAGGAGTCAATACTGCCATCAGATTTTCAGTTGCTCCAAACAGAATGGAAATGGTGGAAACCACACTTTCCTTTGCCATAAATCCGGTAATCAGAGAAGTTGAAATTCTCCAGTCCCCAAATCCCAGAGGCGCAAAAACCGGAGAAATCCATCCTGCCACCATGGCCAGAATACTGTTCTGTGAATCCGCTGCAATATTCAGGTGCGGACTGAAGGTCTGCAAAAACCATATCACAATAGTTGCAAGGAAAATAATCGTAAACGCCCTCTGAAGAAAGTCCTTGGCCTTTTCCCAGAGCAGATGGGTTACGTTTTTAAAACCGGGCATACGGTAATTCGGTAACTCCATAACAAAAGGAACTGCTTCTCCTGTAAAAAAGGTTCGATTGGTGATAACTGCTGCCACAATACCCACGAAAATACCGGTCAGGTAAAGAGCAATCATTACCAGTCCGCCATGGTTCGGAAAAAATGCTGCTGTAAAAAATCCATAAATAGGCAGCTTTGCACTGCAGCTCATAAACGGTGTCAGCATAATCGTCATCTTCCGGTCTCTTTCCGAAGGAAGGGTACGGCTGGCCATAACTCCGGGAACGGTACATCCAAAACCGATCAGCATCGGTACAATACTTCTTCCCGACAAACCGATTTTACGCAGCAGCTTGTCCATGACAAAAGCCACTCTTGCCATGTATCCGGTATCCTCCAGCAATGACAAAAAGAAAAACAATGTTACAATAATCGGCAAAAAACTCACAACACTGCCTACACCATTAAATATACCATCAATAACCAGAGACTTCAATATATGATTCACGCCCCATGTGGTCATACAGGCATCAACAATCCCTGTCATCCATTCAATGGCGGTCTCAAGCAATCCCTGAAGGAAGGAACCAATCACATTGAAAGTAA
Source organism: Lachnospiraceae bacterium (assembly GCA_022781515.1). Lineage (GTDB taxonomy): Bacteria > Bacillota > Clostridia > Lachnospirales > Lachnospiraceae > TWA4. The sequence goes on along the minus strand of JALETI010000106.1, from coordinate 5,090 downwards.
GGTAAAAAATGAGTCCCATAATTCCAATAAAAGCAGGAATTGCTGTATATTTTCCGGTCAGAATACGGTCAAGCTTCCGACTGCGCTCATGTTCCTTGCTTTCCCTGGGCTTTACCACGGTCTGATCCACAAGATTCCGAATAAATGTGAACCGCATGTCGGCAATTGCCGCTGCACGGTCAAGTCCCCGTTCTTCTTCCATCTGTATAATAATATGTTCCAGCATTTCTTCTTCATTCTGCGAAAGCTTCAGAGCCTTCAGAACTCTCTCATCACCTTCCACCAGCTTTGTTGCTGCAAACCGGGTTGGAATTCCGGCTCGGACCGCATGATCTTCAATCAGATGAATAATGCCATGGAGACATCTGTGCACCGCACCGCCATTATCATCCTTACCGCAAAAGTCCTGACGTTCCGGTTTTTCCTGATATCTCGCCACATGAAGGGCATGACGAACCAGCTCTTCTGTACCTTCATTCCGGAATGCAGAAATCGGGACAACCGGTATGCCAAGCATCTGCTCCATTTCATTGATATAAATGCAGCCGCCATTGCCCTTCACTTCATCCATCATATTCAAAGCCAGTACCATGGGGATTCCCAGCTCAATCAGCTGCATGGTCAGGTACAGATTTCGTTCAATATTGGTGGCATCCACAATATTGATAATACCCGTGGGCTTTTCATGAATAATAAACTGTCTTGTTACAATTTCTTCCGTGCTGTAGGGAGACATGGAATAGATTCCCGGAAGATCGGTGATTTCCGTATCCGGATATCCCTTGATGGAACCGCTCTTTCTGTCAACTGTAACACCGGGGAAATTTCCCACGTGCTGATTGGAGCCGGTTAGCTGATTAAATAATGTGGTTTTTCCGCAGTTCTGATTTCCTGCCAGAGCAAAACGAAGCACCGTATCCTTCGGAAGCGGATTCTCCTCTTCTTTATTATGATACCTGCCGCCTTCTCCAAGGCCCGGATGTTCTATCTTTTTCTGTGACTTTTTCCCACATTTTCTCTGTTGATCAGCGTGCGCTTCATGGGAGGCCTGTGATTCAGAATGTTCAGCCAGATCATTCCACCAGTCTGTCTTCTCCACCTGAATCTGTTCCGCATCAGCCAGACGTAATGTTAATTCATATCCATGTATTCGAAGTTCCATCGGATCGCCCATCGGTGCAAACTTAACCAGAGTCACTTCTGCCCCCGGGATTACACCCATATCCAGAAAATGCTGCCGCAGGGCACCTTCACCACCAACAACTGTTACCTTTGCAGACTCACCGACTTTTAACTCTTTCAGTGTCATAAAGTCACTTCCTTCTTTCTTCAACTTACAGAGATTCGTTTGTATGTTAGTATATACAAACCATCGTTAGTCTAAACTATATCATCATTGTGATGCCCTGTCAAGAATCCGTTCATTTATTTGTGCCAATTCAAGCTTTTTCATCTGTTTAAACTCCAGATATGCCATGACAGCTGTTACCAGAGCTGCCAGACCATCTGCAATGGGGCCGGCAAAAAGTATTCCGTCAATTCCCATGAACAATGGAAGAATTATGATCAGAGGCAGCAGAAAAAGAATCTGTCTTGTGAGGGAAAGAAAAACACCTTTTGAAGCCTTTCCGATGGAGGTAAAAAATGTGGATACAATCGGCTGCAGACAGTTTGCCCAGGTGAAAAACAGAAAAATCCTAAAATAACTGATGGCAAACTGATAATACTGTTCCGATCCGGTACCGAATAAAGAAATAATCTGTCTGGGAAACAGCTGGAACATCAGAAAGGAAAACATGGACATGGCCGCTCCGGATATTAATGCCAGACGAAATGCTTTTCTTACCCGGTCATACTGTTTTGCACCATAATTGAAACTTTCAATGGGCTGACTTCCCTGAGCAAGACCAATAATCACAGAAAAGAATACCTGATTTACTTTGGTTACAATTCCGGCACAGGCAATGGGAATCGATGCCCCGTACGCCGATAAAGCCCCATAATATCTCAGTGAATTATTCAATACAATCTGAACCACCATCATCGCCAGCTGGTTGAAGAACGGTGCCGTACCCACACGTACAATCTCTTTCACACACTCCGTCTTTAATACGAGATGCTTTCTCTCAAGGGGAACCGTTTTATAATGACACATATAATGAAATACCAGACCTGCCGAAAAAATCTGTCCGATTACAGTTGCTGCTGCTGCACCGGTCATCCCCCATCGGAATCCCATGACAAATACGGCATCCAGAATGGTATTCATAATTGCGCCGGACAGATTGCAGATCATCGTCATCCGTGGACTGCCATCCGCACGGATCAGATGTCCGCCTCCATTGGTAATAATCAGAAACGGAAACCCGATTGCTGTAATACGAACGTATTCTTTCGCATAGGGAAAAACATCTGCCGGAGAACCGAATCCCTTCAGCATGGGATTCAGAAAGATCTGTGTAATAATACACAAAATAAGACCGCTTCCAAACAGACAGGCAGCTGCATTTCCGATAAAGTAAATGGCCTTCTCCCGGTCTCCGCGTCCCATCGTCAGATTAAAACAGGATGCACCGCCAATTCCAAACAAAAGTGACAGCGATACACATGAAATAGATAATGGAAACGCAATATTGGTTGCCGCATTTCCCAATGTACCAACTGTCTGACCAATGAAAAACTGATCCACAATATTATATAGCGCACCCACAATCATCGCCACAATACTTGGAATGGCAAACTCAACCATCAATTTATCCACCGGTGCACAACCCAGTGGATTCTGCTTCTTTTGTTCCTGCATATTGAACTCCCTTCTCTGACTCTTTTTTTCAGACTGTAAATCAGATTATATTTCTCAAACTGTTCATTCAATTCCATTTCCTGAACCGTCCATCAGATCATACTTCCCAAAAGCTGATCCACATCTCCAAGACCTGCCTCTTCAGATAATCGGCGTACCAGATCCGATCCAATACAACATACACTTTCCTCATGAAGAAAATCCGTAATATCTGCATCAAATAATATATTCGCCTGTGCTTCAAATTCATCATCACCATCCCAGAAAAGGACCTGCACCGGCATCCAGTCAAAGGCATTCAGCTGATATCCCACATCTCCCTGTCGGATTGGTATGCCTCCCATGGCTTTGCAGGCTTTTTCCAGTAATTCCGATCTGCCGTCAAATGTTTCGGCAAGTGGTTTTACAACCGTTTTCTCAAATGCCGGAGCAAATGGAGCCGCCCGTTTGACCTGACGATAGGGAACAAAGTCCCCTTTTATCTTCGCTTCCGGTCTGGAATAATAAAAAAGATTATAAATGGACATAACCGTATTAAAAACCAGTTTCCGGTCCGGATCGCCGACCAGTGTCAGGTCTCCATTTTTCTTATCCAGCCTGTACTTCTCATGAAAATAAATCACATATATGGCTTCTTCATCACTTTCCAGATGAAATCTCTGAATCAATTCTTCATGATCCATCTCAAGAAATATCTTTCTCCATTTATCACAAAGGACCTCATAATTGCCGCTTCTTCTCTCTCTCTTTTCTGAAACACTGTTTTTCTTCATCACGTATCCCCTCCTGTCGCCAAACAGATTCTTTCGCTGATATTCAAATTTATAATCCTATTATAAGTTATTTTCTTTCAAAATAATACATGCATCTGCAGAATATTACAGCAATCAGCGTGCTGATCGCTGTAGCAAAAATGGCAGGTCCCACAATTTCCACCGGGTTTTTGCTTCCATATTGACTCCGAAAAGCAATCACATTCACCGGAATCAGCTGAAGTGACGAGATGTTAATGACCAGAAATGCGCAGATATTATAATCCACTCCTGTTTTCCCATTCTGCTTCTGATGCAGCATCTCCACTGCCTTCAGACCGGCCGGCGTAGATGCCCATCCAAGTCCCAGGATATTAGCTATGAAATTCAGTGAAATATATTGCACTGCTGCATCGGATTTTTTCAGATCCGGAAAAATGATATGGAGAAACGGCCATATCCTGCGGCTCATCTGTTCCACCAGTCCGCAACGTTCAGCAACCTCCATCAGCCCGCACCAGAAGGAAACAACTCCCAGTAAAGTAATACATATACTGACGGCATCTTCCGCTCCGGAAAGAACAGAATCGGAAATCAGGTGAAGATTCCCTGTCACCACGCCATATAGATATCCCCCAACAATCATAAACAGCCAGATTGTATTCAGCAAATGACTTTTCTCCCACTGCTTTTTATAAAATCATATGAACTTTTTTCCTTTTTTTATTACCGGATAGAATCTGTATTTCTTCTTTTCTCTTTTTTCGTATGTTAATATCACTCCGTCCGCATCTGGAGTAATATTAATATCAATTTCCTTTTCTTTATTTAATATTGCACTTTATTCCATGCATTATATTTACTCTTTTATGGAGTTATTTTATTATATAAATTAATATCAATACATCTTATTGTTATAGATGTATTTGATATCATTTTCAAATCAGTATATAATGGTTTCAGCATCAGAAATATCGCGAATATTTTCTGATAAAGCCTTCATATTATTTCCTTAATAAAAAACTCTGTCGATTGGTTGGCGACAGAGTTTTTTATTTTTCCAGTTTAAATTCAGGCATGAACCTACATATGGAATCATGGTAATATTAACATATCCACTTCCAAACTCTTTCCGATGTGCCCCGTTACCAGAAACCTGAAGATACTGTGTAAAGGATTGTAAAATATCATCTGATCTATTATCATGATGTTGGGGGCAAAAGGTTTTGCCCCCTTGAGTCTCCGGTATTATATTTTTGTATTACATTATTAATACATCAATATTCTTTGCAGTTAATATTTTCCAAAAATCCATCCGAATAAATGATATTCCCTTCCTTGTCAATGAACATGGCCCATACGGAATCCATGCTGTCGATCAGTTCTAATCCCTTTTCCAGTCCCAATGCAAAACAGGTGGTGGAAAGGCCATCCCCATCTACAGATACATCCGAAATAATCGTCACACTGTCCAGTTCATTTTCATAGGAATAACCGGTATGCGGGTTCAGAATATGATGATACTTTTTCCCATC
>JALETI010000096.1 GCA_022781515.1 Lachnospiraceae bacterium | reverse complement strand
AGGTATTATCCTGAACGCCATTCTTCCCGGCAATGATTACGAATTCGGTGCAAATCCCAAGGGCGATCAGAGCCGTGGTATCTTTCTGAAGAACAGCGATAACAAATAATGAATACTGCATGAATGACCGGTAAATCCAGCCGGTCATTCGTGTGAAACAAACCAGGAAAGGAGATTCTCTCATGGACTTTTTCAATGAAAACAACATCGTCATCTTTGATCACCCGCTGATTCAGCACAAAATTTCTATTTTAAGAGATAAGAACACCGGAACCAATGAGTTCCGTAAACTGGTGGGTGAAATTGCCATGCTGCAGGGTTTTGTTGCTTTAAGTGATCTGCCTCTGGAAAATGTGGAAGTGGAAACACCCCTGGAAACCTGCATGACCCCCATGATTGCAGGCCGCAAGCTTGCCATCGTGCCGATTCTTCGTGCAGGTCTCGGTATGGTGGACGGTATCTTAAGTCTGGTTCCCACCGCAAAGGTCGGCCATATCGGTATGTACCGCAATGAAGAAACCCATGAACCGGTGGAATATTACTGTAAGCTTCCCAGTCCCATTGAAGAACGTACCATCATTGTTACCGATCCCATGCTGGCAACCGGCGGTTCCGCCATTGATGCCATCGGTCAGATCAAAAAACACGGCGGCAAGAGCATCAAATTCATGTGCATCATTGCTGCACCGGAAGGACTGGAAAGACTGCACAAGGCACATCCCGATGTGCAGATCTATGTGGGCCATCTGGATCGTGAACTGAATGATAATGCATACATCTGCCCCGGTCTTGGTGATGCCGGTGACCGTATCTTCGGTACCAAATAAAGGGAAATATGCAAAGAAATAACAGAATGTATTAAGATATAGTGGAATATGTAAAATGAAACGGAGCACTGGAAACAGTGCTCCGTTGAAAGTCCGGCCAGTCTGAGGATGAGGTAATGCTTCAGGAAAGCATAATGCATTTGAGGATAGATGAACTGGCCGGATTTTCTTTATAAAAAAGGGAATACATAATAAACGGTTCCGACGCAGCAATATGGCAACGACAGAATCTCATACAATTATCATGGGGAATCATTCCCTTGTTTCAACCACTTAAAAAGCTTTTGCCACGAAAAAACTGCTACTCCATCAATGAGTCTGCTGAAACAGACAGCAATCCCGCCCATCTCATATCATACCCCCTGTTGTTCCGATCTCTCTGTTTTCCGCACCGTATACCCCCCCGTACCGCTGCGGCACAAGGCAAACTCTCCATTTTACTGTGTTAAAACTATACGCCATATCGGTTTCAAACCGCAATAATATGACCCTTCTGGTAAAAAAGATGAGAGCCAATGATCAGAAAAATGATATTTTACAGAATTTTTGTTCAATAAAATCGTTATTTTGACGAATTATCTGCAAAAGCTTTTAAAGTACTGTTATTATCTCATAATTAGATGTAGAATAGGAAATACTATTCTTTTATAAGCGGGTAATAGAAAAACAGAATAGCTAAATATATTCCCGGAAAATGCAGAAATTATTTGTGCAAAATGTTTTAGAGAATACATCGGATAATCAGGGGGTATTATATGAAAATTGAACAATTGGAACAGTTTATAAAAATACAGGAATGCGGCTCCATTTCAAAGGCTGCGAGAAAACTGTATATCAGTCAGCCCAGCCTGACCAAAAGTATTGCACAGCTGGAAACAGAATATGGAATCAAGCTTTTTACGCGGACTCCAAAGGGTATTGAATTGACAGAAGAAGGAAACGCTTTTCTCTTTTACGCAAAACAGATTCTGACGGCAGCTGACGGACTGAATCATGCATTTCAGCAGAATCTGCCGAAATATTCGCGGCTCTTTGTGGCCAGTCAGGAATTCGATTTTATGCCGGATCTTCTGAATGAAATGTATAAAAACAATGAACACAATCTGACCCATTATAACATTCTGGAAGCAGACCGGGGCGAAGTCATCAGTCATGTACTGAATCGTCACTCCGACATCGGTATCTTTGTATGCTACGGTGAGGATGAAAAAAAGCAGCTTTGGATGCGAAACGCAGCTCATCTGGATTTACATACTCTGGCAATCGGCGATGTCCTCATCTGCGTGGGACCCCATTCCGATTATTACAACAGAGAGCAGCTAACCATTCCGGAAAGCCGGGCCGTACTGAATATCTGTCTGGATATGGAGGTTCAGGCCAAAGAAAATCTGTACTTCGAACTGAACAATCACGGATTCAATACGGAGCAGATTATGTTTTTTAACTCGGTATACTTATGTCAGGAAATGCTTTTGAAAACAAATTCCCTGATGTATGTATCACCCTGGACGAAAAAATGTCTCACCGATCCGTCTCTGCGCTTTATTCCTGTGGAAGCCCAGAAGAATAATCTTCTGATATGCTGTACCAGACAGGGAGAACCGCTGAATGAGGCATCCCTTCATTTTCTTGAGAAACTCTTTCATCTGTTCGGACAGGATGAACAGTTCCGGAGATATTTGAAAATATGCGCCAGAAACAACCGTGACGAATAGCTTAGATCAGCACAGAATAGAAATGATCGGAAGATGACTTTGAATGAAAATAACGAACGCTGAATAACAAATAATAAATAACGAACGGTACCGTATTCCGCTCCATACATGTGTGAGCAGAATACCGGTACCGTTTCGACTTTTTCATGGTTTTATGACTTCTTCATGATTTTTTATGGTATTTTCATAGCCCTTTTTCAGGCTTTTTCATGGTTTTCTCAGATGAATATGGCGAAGCACTGTTTTACCGATCATCTCCGTTTTCCGAACAGTATCCCGATATAAAAGGGATATGGCGGAAAAACCGATCGCCAGGGCAAAAATGGTGGAAAAAGTGGAAAATGCGTACTGCTCCATCCGCTGATATTCACCGGACAACCCATAAAACATGGTGTAATAAAGGCTTCCGCCGGGGAACATCGGTACAGCCGCCGGCAACAACAACACCGTAACCGGGGTTTTGATTTTGGATGCCGCAAAATGAACACTCACCGAGCAGAATGCTGCAGCAAACAGGTTGCTGTAAAAACTGCTCATGAAATGACTGCAGATCAGGTACAGAATCCAGGATAATGTACCGATAAAAGAAACCAGAATCCAGTATTTCTTCGGTACATACATGGCAATGGAAAAGCCAAGGGTTCCGACAAAAACTGCCAGAATCTGAAGCAGATCCGCTGTATCAAAATTCCACATCATTTCAAAACTTCCTTTCACACTATTCCATTTCTGTCACGCTTTTCTATTGCTGTGGCACTTTTCTATTTCTGTCTCACATTTCCAACTCTGCCGCACTTTTCTGTTTCTGTCACGATTTTCTGTTCCGGATCCATCTGACACAGGTAAAGCAGCAACTGCAACCGTTTTTATTGCCGATACCATATCAGAACAGACAGCTGTAGGCTGCAACAAATCCCCCTGCGATACTCATGGCAATCAGAAGGGACTGTATCAGGCGAAACAGACCGGTAATAATCTCCCCCAGAAGCATATCTCTTATGGAGTTGGTAATGGCAATCCCCGGTATGGTCAGCATGATACATCCGATACAGATTTTATCCAGATTCAGGAAAATCCCCAAAAAAGCAGCTTTTTTTACCGTGATCCCCCCCAGAATGCCTGTGATGAATGCAAACATAAAATAGATCAGCAGCTGATTGGAACTTTCAAATCGACTGTGTTTGATGAGCATGGTGATCAGGCAGGCCAGCGGAGCTGCTGCCAGGGCATCCATCAGATTCCCTCCGAAAAACACCGTAAAACCGGAGGCCGATAAGATTGCCCCCAGATAGGACAGTGCAATAGCCGAAACCGATTGATTTCGCTCCTGTTTCTGTTTTCGCAGCTGCATAAGTCCCGATGAAATCTGAGCGCAATCCGGCTTTTCCATGCAGATCTTCCGGCAGAATCGGTCCAGAATTTCCAGTTCTGCAAGATCAATTCCCCATTGGTCAATCCGCCGGATCTGAGAATAGATTTTCCCGTCTTCTGCCTTCGCTGTCACCTGTATTTCCGAGGTAATGGTGAATACATCCACACGTACAAATCCATACGCCTGAAGAATTCTCTGTATCGTACTTTCCACCCGGCTGACCTTTCCGCCGCATTGCAGAAGCATTTCTCCGATTTCCAGAGAAAGATTGACCAGATTTTCCTGCATGATTTTCCCCCTGTTCTCCCTGTTTCCATTCATCCTCAGATCGCATTCAGATCAAAGGGAGTGCTCTGATATACATAAAAATTCAGCCAGTTGGAATACAGCAGCTGACCGGTGGAACGCCAGGTCACCAGAGGATCCTGCTTCGGATCGTCATCGGGAAAATAATTCACCGGAACATCCACCGTGGTCAGTCCCTTCTCCATATCACGCCAGTACTCTTTCGCCAGCGTGTCTCTGTCATATTCGGCATGGCAGGTTACAAAAATCTGTCTGCTGTCGGTGGTTTTGGCAATTGCAAGGCTTCCTTCCTTTGTAACAGCCATCACCTCCAGCTCCGGAATGGCCTCCACATCCGAAAGACGCACATCGGTGGCTCTGGAATGGGGTGCCAGAAACTCATCGTTAAATCCCCTGAAAAAAGGAGAATTCGGTTTCAGAATCCGGTGTTTGTATATGCCAAACAGCTTCTTCGGAAGATCCAGCTTTTCCACTCCGAAATGATAATACAGGCC
>JALETI010000090.1 GCA_022781515.1 Lachnospiraceae bacterium | reverse complement strand
AGAATTTAAGCTTTTAACAATTTCATCAAGTGCATCAAGCACAAATAAAGTCTCTGAAACGGATAAAATAAGTACATTACCGTAAGCTATAACAGCTCCAATTAATTTACTTTTATCTTCTTCATAGTAGACAGGCGTTTCTCGAAATGTCGTAATAAGTTCTGATACTCTTTCATCGATATCATCCTCTGCTCTTCTTCGCATTTCCTCTTTTGTCATATTAATATTCCTCATCTTCTCAATCATCGTCATCCACTGGATGCATGATGCACTTGGTGTTTTCACAACCTATACAATCCTCTGCCGGGCAGAGTTCAACTTGCAGATATGTTTCTTTCATTCTGCTTTCACTTTCTCTGGATGCACTCGCCATAAGAGCTGCAATAAAAATGCCAAAACATGCTCCAATGGAAGCACCTGCAACAAATATAAATATTTCTGTCATCCTTTTTCCTCCCTTCTTCTTCCGGCTCCGTTACCAGCGGATCCTGTTTCTTAATCCTCAATGTTCGTTTTATTTGAACATTGGGGATTTTTCTTTTTGTCATTCAGGATGATCAAAAAATGCGCTTCAGGCATATTCTCTTGCATACTTTCAATTATTTTTAAATAATGTTTGCATCTGGACATATTATTAACTTTGATTTTTACAGTGATCATGTAATTATCCTTCCCTTTTGAATCCTCCCGGCTCCGTTACCAGCGGAGCCTTTTTCCTCTCTATCCTATTCCGGCTTCGTTATCACCGTCCTGCTATTTGTTTTTCTGATTTTTGTAAAGAATATTCTCTTTGCAAAATACAATGAATCCATCCTTTTAAGTAGTAATAATCATTAGGTGACTCTTTATAAATCGTTACCAGCTTATTTGCTGTATCTTTAATATTTTCTTTATTATCCATATCATTATCACCCCTTTTTGTTTTCATTGAAATCAATATATCATTCTACGAAAGCATTGTCAACAGTTTTTATGAAAAAATGTTTACAATGAAATCAAAATATGATATTATGCTTTCAGGAGGTGAAATTATGGAAATAAATGATAGACTTCGCTTTTTAAGAAAGCATTTGGGATTAACAACGCGAGCTTTCGGATTATCAATAAATATGTCTGGCGGTGCCATAACAAATATGGAAAAAGGGACGAGAAATATTACTGATAGAACTATTAAAGATATTTGTAGAGAATACGATATAAATCCCGAATGGTTAATAAATGGAACTGAACCAATGAGAGTTGATGAGGACTATATCAGTGACTTAAATGTTGATGATGAGGTCAAACAGCTCATGAATCAATACAATATGCTTAATGAAAAGGATAGAGAACTTATCAAAGGATTAATTGATTCTTTATATGAAAAAATAACTTTGCAAAATCATAATTCCTTAGTTAACCGTCCTTACCCGGATATTCCAGATACATTGGAAGAATGCCTGGCAAAATACCCGCCCTCTGATTCAGATCAGGAGGACGGGACTGATTCAAATATCAGCTGATTATCGAATAATAATCAGCTTTGATTTGCCAGAAAAGCAGATATTGATACAAAGTGTATGCTCTTTCCTGTAAAAAACAGCATAGATGTCCTTTCTGTGTAGTATCTGTATGTACCTTACATGATAATGATTTTCAGTATATTGCAAATCATATCCCTCCTTTCCGGAGGTTATGGTAACTAAATACACTAAAATCTATTAAATAAAATGCTTTCTTTCCTAATAACTGATTGCTTTTTTTCTAGTTATCTAGGATAATATAACAGGGAATTATCCCTGAATAATTATCCTAAGGAGGAAAAAATATGGCAACAGAAGTAAAGGAAAAGAAAAAGGGCGGATGCCTGAAATGGGTACTGGTCATCATTGCAGTGCTTGTAATATTCGGTGCATTAGCTGGAGGCGGAGACGATGATAAAAAATCATCTTCAGATCAGACAGAACCTGCAACTACGGCAGAAGCAGTTAAGGGATCTGAATCTTCGGCAGAAACAACTCCTGCAGAAACAGAACCGGATGTTCCGAGAGAATACTTATCTGCATTAAAGAAAGCAGAACAGTATGCTGAAACCATGCATATGTCAAAACAGGGTATCTTTGATCAGCTGACTTCCGAATACGGCGAGAAATTCCCGGAAGAAGCTGCACAGTATGCAATTGATAACATGGAAGCTGACTGGAACGCAAATGCATTAAAGAAGGCTGAAGATTATAGTGAAACCATGCATATGTCAAAACAGGGTATCTTTGATCAGCTCATTTCTGAATACGGTGAGAAATTCACCAAGGAAGAAGCACAGTATGCAATTGATCATATTGAAGCGGATTTTAAAGAAAATGCCCTGCAGAAGGCAAAAGACTATCAGGATACCATGGATATGTCAAAAGAAGCAATACGTGATCAGCTGGTTTCTGAATACGGTGAGAAATTTACCAAAGAAGAAGCAGATTACGCAGTGTCCAATTTAGAATAAAACAGATGATTAGTCAAAAAACGTTTAAAAGCCAATAGAGTTCTAATTTGGACATAAAAAAAGAAATAGCCGTCCCTATTCTTTGGCGAGATAAAACGAAAAAGGGCCTCCAGCGGCAACTGGAAGCCCCGGATCGTATACGCAGGCTGAAGCCTTTAGATATACAAACACCTAGCGAGTTGATTATATCATAAAAGGCTTGGTTTGTGTACCCATTTTTCAAATTTTGGTACCAATTTGATACCAAATATTATGAAAAACTGATACCATTTGGTACCAATTTGTTTTTACGGCACCGAATTACAGCAGATTTTCATATGTTTGGTTCCATTTTGGTACCACATGGAGCAACCGGGCCTTATTTTTATTTGCCGGTGCTCTCCAGTACACAGGAGGTATCACTATGGCCAAATCTATCAATTCCGTTCCTGGCGGACGAATTCGCAGAAGGAACAACAACTTTTCCATGATTCCCAATGAACTGATCAGGGACACTACTCTCTCCCTGAAGTCAAAGGGGCTCTACTGTTTAATCAATTCCTATTCTACTCTCAATGATTTCATTTTGTACAAGGGTTTCCTGCAGAGCCAGTGCCAGGAAGGAAAGGCAGCATTCGAAGCTGCATGGAAGGAACTGAAGGATGCCGGTTACCTGAAGCAGTACCGCCTTCAGGATGACAAGCATCGGTTTTATTATGAGTACGAACTTCTGGATCATCCGGAAACAGAGTCAGAGGATCCGGATCAGAACATGTCTGCTGATATTTCCGAAGCCGAACAGATGGCAGAAACCCCGGTACCCGAAAATCAGGGTGCGGGTGAAAAGCCGGTACCTGATTTCCCGGTACCGGAAAACTGGTATGACGGGTTTCCCGCAACCGGAAAACCGGGGTCATATAATAATACTATATATAATAATACTTTAAATAATAATACTGATATAGATATATATAATCATCTATCTTCTATCTCAATCAATGAGGTGATGGATCAGATCGGATATGACACCTTCCCTTATTACTACAGACAGGCTCTCAATGGTCTGGTATCGATCATCCATGAGGTATACAACCTTGACGATAATGCACAGGTGCCCATTGGCGGTACCAGAATGCCTGCCGGAACCGTGAAAGCTGTTTACAGAAAGATCCGAAGCAAACACATACAGGAAGTCTGCAGATCTCTTGCAACAGTGCGTGGCGTCAAAAACAAGAAATCCTATACTCTGACCACACTCTATAACTCGGTATCTGCATCTGAGCTGGAATATATGTTTAAGGGGGTGCAATCATGTCACTCTTGATGCAATTATTTCTCGTTGCATACATAAGCGGTTTTTTGCTGGGCATTATGCCCGGTCTGATCTGGAGCATCAGCAAGATTCTGAAGGAGGTCGAGGAAAATGACAAGGGCTGAAGAACTTGGATGGGTATACCGGATTGACCTGATGTATTTTGAAAGATATGAAAAATGGTACCACGAAGGCAGACTGACAGCCGATCAGGCGAAACAGAAGCTGGAAAGCGAGCTTAGGATTTTGCAGGCGTACAGGAAAGAGATGGAAGCTCTTCCTGAAGACGAACGGCCTGCAGAATACTTCGATGCACTGCCGGTGATTCCAAAAGTGCTTTATGCACCTGCTGCCAATCCTGATCAGGATCCGGAACAGAAACAGGATATTCAACCTGCATCCTCTCTCCGGAAAGATGTGGAAGATCTGTCCAGAATGCCGGCAGAGATTACCGGCCAGGTTAATATCCTTGATTGGCTCGGTCCAAAACTGTTCCAAAACTAATTGGATTCAGTTCAAAACCGTTCCAAAACCGGTTCAGAACTGTCTCAAAACTGTTCCAAAACTGTCCCAAAACCATTCCGGAACCGTTCCAAAACATGTTTTGAAACACTCTCCGCGAACAGGATGATTAAAGAAATGGCTTAAAATCAAGGTTTTTCCACATTTTAATACACAGTATCAACAGAATAGGAGATGACTATATGGACATTGATAGATTGATATACTACTCACGATACTTAATATTTACCACGTCATTTATGGCCGTGGTTGCATGTTTATTTTTCGGTGCTCCGGCTGTAGTTCTGGTGATCGCTCTGATCACTTTTTCCGTGACGGTAATTGTATCGGATCCATTTTGCATCGTATCGGATCGCCTGGCACCGCAGACCAGAAAGATCTTATCATTCACGATTATCACAGGATCCATATTGGGGTTTACGTATTACTACTGGGATAATCCGGAGCCTTTGCATCCGGGTATCGCAGCCTTTGTGATCACATTTCTTTTGTTCATAAATGCCATTGCAAGATATAGAAATACATTATGGATGGACCGGTACAAAGAACTTGACTGTCCGGAGGTATCCTGTGCTCTTGTGCAGGACAAAGAATATAAATACATACGGTTCTGGGAAAAACGAGGACTCAGGATCTGCAGATCACTGCTCCATTTCCATCTGCATAGGGATATATCTGATCAGGATATGGATCATATTATCCGTCCAACATTTATTGCCGGCATGGCAGCCAGTGATGAATATACAGAGGAACTCATGGATGAAATCGAATATCATAAAAAGGAGCTTGAACAGGAAAAGAAACGATATATCAGACTGCAGGAGAACATTGAGCAGATCGTGGCACAAAAGATAAAGTCAAGAAGTTACGTTATGCAGCAATCAGAGCAGACTCTGAAAAAGAATATAGCGAATCAAAAAGAGAGAATTAATGAACTTCAGAAAGAACTGAAAGAAGAAAAATCAAAAACATGGAGCCTCACATCCGATATCAGCAGGATACAGGAACAAAATAAAACACTTCAGGATGAAAAAGAACGGGTAGAAGAAAAAATAAAGCACTTTACATCTGTTCTTTCCGGAGTTACTCCGGAATCTTACGAAGATCTTCTGGATGAATGCAGCCAGTACAGAGAACTATACAGGCAGGCCACGGATTATCAGGCTGAACTTCTGGCAGATTATAACCAGTTGCAGGAAAGTTCTATGTTATGGCAGCATAGAGCGGAAATGGCAGAAGGGGCTGCTGCTGCACTGCAGGAAGAACTTGATGCCATGAAAACTACAGATACAAATCCTGATCAGACTGAAATTCGTGTTGTTCCTGTTTCAAATAAGGGCGGACGTCCTTCCAAAGTCGATAATCCGGAACTGATCCGCGCCATACAGAAGGACCGTGCCGAAACAAAAAGCAGCTATCAGGAGCTTGCAGAGAAATACCATGTATCCAAATCTTCTATTGGCCGTATCCTGGCCACTGAGATCGATGCAGCTGTATAAAAAGTGGGAGGAGGATTTATTTTGAAGCACAGAAAAAAACGTGCTGACGGTCGATACTATGCCAACGTAGTGGTTGGCATAGACCCTAAGACCGGCAGGTATATCAGAGAGAGCATTTATGGAAAAACAGAAGAAGAAGTGAATCTGAAGGAAGCAAAGATTAAGGATGCTCTTAAAAAAAATACATATTCGAACGATAACGGAATTGTACTGAAAGAGTACGCTCTTTACTGGATCAGGCGATACAAAGCGGATCCGGAATTAGAAGAACATCCGGAACTGTCAACGACGTACCGGGATTACATGAATATCATAAAAAATCATCTGGGACCCATGGAGCAGCTGCCGCTTATGAAAATTAAGCAGCAAAATATTATGGATTCCATGGAATTATTGAACGGCCACTGGGATTTGCAGCGGAGATTAAAGCTGACCATGAATCAGATCTTAAAGTCAGCCATGCAGGAAGGGCTTGTGTATAAAAACGTTGCCGATGGTATAAAACTTCCTAAAAAGCCGGCAGCATATCAAAGAAAATTCACTCCGGAAGAAGAACATGCCACCATGCTCTCTTTGACAGATCTGTCCGATAAAGAACGACTCTTTGTGCTGCTGCTCTTTTATACCGGATGCAGACGATCAGAGCTGATACCGTTGACTCCTGGTGATATTCATATGGACAAAAACTACATCGACATAAACAAAGGAGCATCATTTCCAAAGAACCAGGCGCTGATCGGCCCCACCAAATCAGAAGCCGGTGTACGTAAGGTTGAAATCCTTGAGCAAATACGTCCGGAACTGCAGAACTATCTTGAAAACTGTGAATCACCTTATCTTTTTATGGGAACTTCAGGAAGATGTATGTCACTGGCCATTTTCCGAAGAATGTGGAACAGGATCCGGAATACCGTTCAGGATCATTTCAAAAGATGCTATCCTGATCAGGAATTCGACTGGGATGGATACACGCCGCATCGGTTCCGGCACAACTTCTGCAGTATGCTGCATGATGCAGAAGTCCCGGCAGTGGACGCCCAGAAGATCATGGGACATAGCAGCATCAATGTGACAATAGACATCTATACGCACTTCGATGAAGAAGCCGCTGTGCAAATGGGCGACCGGATGAACGCCCTTATAAAAACCAGAGCAAAACAGACAGCCGGTCCGGGACCAGAAGCAACTGCTCTTCCGGATTTATCTTCCCTGGACAAAGAAGCCTGCCTGAAGCTGATGCAGGAGCTGACTGCTGCATTGGCCGAAAAGATGTAATATAAAAAAGCCAGGAGCTTTCAATGTATCACATTGTGGCTTCTGGCTTTTTTATGAATTGCTCATTTAAAGAATCGTAAAAAGCTGCAATAAATATGTACCGCGAATATCTGTTTCATCTGCATCTAATTCACGTTTGCCAAAACATTTAAAATTATTTTCTGTATAAAAATCAACCAATTTTGCAACGTCTTCACACTCCAGATAAACAAATCGTCCGCCTATAATATTTTTAATTAATTTTATTTTCTCCATTGCAAGCTGCAAAAGATCCGTACCGGATATCAAAGTATCATTTCCATTTGAATAATTTTTGCCCAACTGAGCAATCAAAGGAGCTGGCAAAAAATAAGTGCGAGTTTCCGGATGGTATGTACCATGACCATGCAATTTTCTTCTCTCTTTTGATGTCAATACATTTTGGTCAAGCTGAATTACTTTTTCTGCAACAGTATAATAACCAACTAATTCTTTAATGTTTTTATCTCCGGATACCCAATATACAAGCGTTGTTTTTGAAAAATCTCTTTTCGAAAATAGAATTGCCTTTTCTTTCAAAAAATTCTCAACATCTTTATTTAATGGACACGAAAAAGTGGAGAGAATAGTTTTTACCTGATCCTCTCCCAATTCTTTTATCATATCACTTAATTCCATTTCAACAAAACTAGATGTACCACATGATTCCTTCAATTCTTCCAGTGTCATTTATTTTTAAAAAATTCCTTAATAGAATCTCCTTTTAAAGTCTTACACTCGCGAGACAAATCTGTGGGATGAAATTTTACGTTATTAGGGTTTGATAACGCTTCAACGAATGTACTAGCAAGCTTTTTATCAGAAATTACAACATCTTTAAGAATACTTTTTGTTGCCATACATTTCACCTCCTATATGTACGGTACATCTATGATAATATTATATCCATTCTGACCTCTAAAAACAATGTGCAAATTCAAGCAAAAAATCAGATCATCTTTAGTTATTTTTAATGATATTATATGAAAAAATACGAAAAATATACCAACGAATACGAACAAATTCTAATATTCAGGAAAAATATCCTCATTTTAATATTGCGATCTCTACTGCCCACTCCAACTACTATTCCAACTTATGGAAAAACCCTTACAAGCACTTGTCATTTTTCCCAAACAGTTACGAAAGAGGATGTGAAAAAACAACAAAATAAAAAAGCCCCATCTCATCTACATCAACCTCCTAAGTGGAACTTAGGGATTCGAGTCAACAGGGCTTCCAGTATTTTCCTCATATGGCCTTATACAGGACATCTCTTATTTTGAATCGTCCACTAAAGCAGGACCTCTCTTAACTATATTATAACAAATTTCTCAAAAAAACAATCTTCTATGGAATGTTGTTATCCTGACAACAGCAGTCAAAAAATTGTACATTTGCACAACATAAGATTATGGCTAATTCAATTAAAAAAAGGCTAATTCTTGTCATTAATCAACAAAAATTAACCTGAATTATTATGAAATACATCCAACAAAATCGACATTTTAATATTTTATATATCATTGGTAATGAGGAGGTCGGCAGTTCGAGTCTGCTCGTCAGCTCTTGGAGAAACCCAGTAGATACAAGGTCTACTGGGTTTTTTGGTGTTTTGCGGATTCTAGAATCCGATAAAATAATGCTGTCATTGACAGCATTTTATTTAAAAATAATCATGAGTCAACTATGGATCAAGAAAACCCCGGAACCGGCTGAAGTAACCAGCTGATCCCGGGGTTCTATTTATTTGGCATTTGCCAGATACATATTCAGCTTATCTGCAGAAGTTAATTTCTGGTTCTCTATTAAATGAGTATATATACGCAGCGTTGTGGCCACATCGGCATGTCCGAGTATCTTTGATGCTTCCTTTACATCTACACCGGCATAATATAGCATGGTGGCATAATTATGCCGAAACCGGTGTGGCGTTAAGCCTTTAAGAGGGTCATTTATGTATATTACTTTTTTCGATGGTGATATGCTCCTTTCGCATCCGGCCACATCAGAAGCTTTTCTATATATCCTGTCCCATAGGCTTCTGGCTGCCGATTTTTTCAGAAGTTTTCCATCCTTATCAGAGAAAAGTAATCCTCCAGGCGGCAATTTTTTCACATAA
This sequence comes from Lachnospiraceae bacterium, assembly GCA_022781515.1. Taxonomy (GTDB): domain Bacteria; phylum Bacillota; class Clostridia; order Lachnospirales; family Lachnospiraceae; genus TWA4. The sequence continues at coordinate 6,911 of JALETI010000090.1, read as the reverse complement.
TCCTTCAATGGTAGCAATAAATCTGCAGGAATCGGTATAAATCGGACGCCAGCTTCTGTTTTCGGCATGTTCTTCAAATTTGGTGTGTTTCCTCTGTATTCCACAGCACTCCATACATAAATTGTTTTTTTCTTAAAATCAATATCTCTTTTTGAAAGTGCCAGGACTTCCCCTTTTCTCATGCCGGTATAGTAGAGTATATTCACGAAGCACCGTTCACTGTCATCCAGATCCGCCTCTTCTAGGCACTGTACTTCAAATTCAGACAAAGGTTCTTTTTCGGTTCTGACAATATTCGGCAGTTTCACATAGGCTGTCGGGTCATATATTAAAAGTCGATCTCCGATTGCAGAGCGAAAGATCTGTTTCAGGAGCAGCAGAAGACATCGTTTTGTCTCATGCAGTTCTCCAAGAGAATTAAGCTGCAGCATTATATCCGACTGTGTGACTTCCTGCAGCTTTAGATGGCCGATCAGATTCAGATGCAACCTGATCAGCCGGTTATAACGATCAATTGATGAATGAGATTTACCAGGAGTGTTGAGATCATACCATTTCCAGGCATACTCCAGTAGGGTCAGTTTTCCTGAATTATGAACATCTAGTCCACGTTTCAAGTCAGATCTGACCTGAATTTCTTTGCTTTTAAGTTCCGCTATCGTTTTAGCGTAAAGTGTTTTTCTGATTAATTTACCAGTTTTAGGGTCCGTTCCGATAGATATCTGTGTCATATATCTTCCATCAGCACGTTTTTTGTATTTATTACCCATAATTCACCAACTTTATTGAAAAATAATACAGCTGATGTTATTATAAAAAGTGTACAGTCTCCTATGTGGAGCAGAGCCTTCCAATTGCGACCAGGAAGGTTCTTTTTTTATATAATCAGCTAATTGGAAAAAAGTATTATCTTTAGCACACAATTATTAAAACATAGTAATACAAGAAAAACCACCCTTAATTCCATTCTGGGTGGCTTTTTATTGTATAATTTAATCATTAAGCACATCTGCATACATTTTTTCAAATGAATCCAGTGCACTCCTGTATTTCGCCCATACTGTGCTTGTGGATCTGTCGATCTGCATTGCAATTTCTTTTGGTTTTTTCTTTTTGATATACCACTGGTAAAGGATCGAGGCTTCTTCCGGATCCGGAAGCTGTTTGATCATATGCACAGCTTTATCCCTGTAATCAATATATGCATCAATTTTTTCAGTTATTTCCTGCTCCATATTTTCAATCTGTATCATAAATATGGAAAATCTATCATTACCTGAAGATACCTGGACCTTCTCTTTCAAAGATGGGCTGCACAAAGAGCTCATTTTTGATTTTAAATCGTCAATATCCTCCTGCAGGATATTGATTTCAAAGTCTTTTTTCCAGATCTGCTCAAGAAATTGCTTTGCAGTCATTTTTATATCACTTCCTTGTTTTTTTATTCATTATAACGCAAAAAGTAAACAAGAGTTTGATTTTTTAATCAACTCGTAAAATCATAACTGCATCTTTTGGCTTTACCTTTTCAATCATAACCTTTTTCCAAAAATCATAATAGTTTAGTTCATATAAACTCGCCCAGCTCTGCAGACTCATTTTCATTCCGGAATCTGATCGAACAATATCGCGATCACGATCAGCCTGATCATGCTCCCATTTATTCATGCAATTCCAGGAACAAAAGAATTTCTTTCTACCATTTGCAACCCTTTTAAATACATGGTCAGAAGTTAATTTGAACTTTGAATGGCAGCAGTCACACCTCCATGGATCTCCACATGATGCATAAATATAATCAGATTTTCGGCCGTTCAAACTCATCCCTACCTCCAGATATGATCAGAGATTTCTTTTCTGCCAGTTCTGAAATCTCTCTCCATAACTCCCAATCTCTGACAAGATGTCCCTTCTGGTTCTTCCATCCACAATTCTTCCACAGTATCCACCATCCCTGATTAATGGCTGATTTCACATGAGATTGATGTACATTGCAGATGACATGTGCAGGGCAGTTAATTGCTGATAGCCCTGCGGCCAGTGCTTTCAGTTCCTGCCGCTGTTTAGAGTCTGCTTTCAGATGTTCCCTGAAATAACTCCTGCAGTAATATGATCCATCTGGCTTTTTGAAGGATAGCTGTGCTTCCATTCCACCTGATGATCGATTTACAGTTGTTAATTCAATCGTTACCATTTTCGTCCTCCAGATAATTTTTCCCGAAGATCTTCCGAAATTCTTCCCTGTTTCCAAATCGCTTTTCAAATGCTTTCTGTCCAGCTTCCTTCAGGATCCTGTCAAGATCTCTATTCCCTCCATGCACGGACTCCGGATAAACTCTGTGGTGCCTAATGCAGAGATAAACCTTAAGACCATATTTTTCAGACAGCCTCCTGTTTGCTGTCCCATAGAAAATATGATGTTCTTCTGTCTGACAGATGGCACCACAATAAAAGCAGTATTCTTTTGATGTATGCAGAATACTTTTCATTGTACATTTTTTCCTTTTTCAGTTTTTGATTTATTTTTTCGTCCAATTTATTTTTTCTTTTTTGATTTTGACGTCCACTCTTCCGCCGGGCGTCTCGCCTGCAAAATACCGTAATTTTCCGGCATCCGCCAGCAATCCGCCCGGCAAAAATCCACTTCTCACCGTATCCGGATTCGGAGAGCAGTAGTAGTACTATGCTCCTGCAATATCCTGAAGAGGATACATGATTGCTTCCTGCTCTTTTTTTGGTGTCCGGATTTCGGAGTCATACTCTCTGGATGCCTTGACTTCTCTTATGTATCTTGACACCGTTTCCGATGATAAGTTGAGCTTAACAGCGATCTGACTGTTGCTCCATCCCTGTGTATGCCACAGATATGCCTTCTTCTTTTTATCCCCATCAGGGACAGAAGTATTTTTTGCATATCGACCGGTCTTTGGATCACGGCATGTACCTGATCTGTTCTGTGGGCGCTGCACACGTTCATATTCGTCCACCTGTTGCTGCAGGAATTTGTTTTCGTAGCTTAGACGTCGGTTTTCCTGCTCCAGTTCTGCCCTCTCCTCAATAGACTGCCTCTTGTATTCACCGAACTCTATGTTTAGCTGATGCCATTTTTTAGACATGGCTTCAGCATCTGCGAGAAACCGGACATCTCCGGATCTTGCAATAATGCCTTCCAGCTTTCCAATATACTGGCAGGCTGAAATGTATTTCTCCTGCAGCATTTTCCAATAATTCTTGTTTGGCCAGAACCAGCCATCCAGATCTTTTAACTGCATCCTATATTTTTCAGATTTTTCATAGATCTGATCAGCGGAAACTTCTTCCATTCCGATTTCAAACATGATATAATTCACCTGTACCTTTCTGTCCCCGGGGAATTGCCTGCAGCCACAGCAACCCGGGGACTATTTTCAGCTATAGAGAAAAATTGATTTTTCCTTTGCTGATGTAGTCAAATAAACTCATCTGTTTCCCGGACACAATATCATCTGTCCGGTCTTTTTTTGCAGGTTTCTGAGCAGGCAAATCAGATTCCTGTTTTTTTTCACCCTGATGGCTGTTTTTGTTGTCAACCATCAACTTTTCAGGCTTTCGGAAATATTCTTCTGCCATGGAAAATTTGTCCTTGTCAGGAATATTCCAATTACCGGTTTTAGCCATCTGATTGTTGATGTAGATATAACATCCGGCATATGTCTTTTCCTCCTGCAAGATTCCTGCAGCCAGAACCGGATCCACACGACAGCGGCTCCGAAGATGGACCAGAAGATACCAGGCAAACTGGCTCTTGTATGGTTCCATCATCTTTTCAAGCTTTTTCACAGCCTTTTCCTCTGTTTTCAAATTTTCTGTTTTCATAATCACCTCCTGCCAGATAGCCTGGCTTGCAATAAAGGCTTTTTTTGTGATAAATTCCAGCCTCAAGGATTTATGATAAACCTGACGGTTATCAACTTTTTCAGGCTCCACGGTACGTGGACATAAATTTTATGTCGTTCTGGGCGCCCATGGTTTCGACCACATCAAACAGACATGTGGTCAGGTATGCATTGATATTTTTCACCGGAGACGCAGAATCCCCTTTGCACCGGTCATTGATCATGCCGATCACGTGATAGACATGGTTATACCGCAGTTTTTCAAAACGCTTTTTGACATGGATCCACGGATAGGACGTCCCATGGATGGTTACCGTCTTTCTTGGTACAGTAATCATCTCGGCAATTATGCCGGTAATCGTATTGATCAGTTTACGATCTGACTCTCTGGTGACCATAAGCTCTGAGTAATCAATCTGGTCTTCGACAGATTCCCGCACTCGATCAATCTCATCCATCATCTCATCTTCCTGAAGAGGATTGATAGAGTCAGTATTATTATATATATTATTATTTATATATTTATCTCCGGATTTTCCGCATTCTAGAATCCGTTTTTCCAGTATTCCAGAATCCGTTTTTTCCGTACACTTTTCCTCTGAATCCGTTTTTTCAGTATTCTTGAATCCGTTTTTTTCGTATACTTTTGAGGCTGCATTTTCCCCTTTTGAGCTTTCAGATCGTGAAAAATTTTTCACATAAATGAGATCAGAACGTCCCTGTCCTCTCTTGCAGCGTGTGATCAGTCCGACCTGATCCAGCTCCGCGATCATCTTATATGCCTTGTCCCTGGCGCAATTAAGATCTTCTTTTATTTCGCCAACAGGGAAGATAATAAATAATCTTCCAAGGTCATCTACCCAGTTATTCTTTCTGGATAAAGAAACCCTGTCCAGCATCAGACCATAAAGCATCTTTGCCTCGCAGGAGATCTTCGAATATCTCTTGTCTGTGATCAGAGCCTTGGGAATCCTGTAAAATGTAAATTGGTCTTCCTGACCCAATGTGAAGTATTCCAGTTCGCTCATTCTTCCACCTCAATCTCTATGTATTTTTCCGGCAGACCAGTCGCTGCCGGCCAGAACTATTATCCAGCTTTTTCAATCTGCTGAATGGATATTTCATATGCTTTCATCTGGTTATCATCTTTCCAGTATATACGGGACTGCATTCTTCCCAGCACATCCACCTTGTCCCCGATGACCAGATTTTCCGCATAATAGGCGTCACGTCCCCATGCGATGCAGGGTATGTAATCGGATACGCCATTAACTCGGTTATAAGCCACCATCAGATCTGTGATGGCTATTCCGGAAGGTGTGTTCCGGAATTTTTTCTTCACAATGAATCCTGTGAATCGGAACATATTGTCATCCTGTTCTTTGCGGCCAAAACTGATCTTTTCGGCCCAGAAAAATAAATGCAGATGGTGTTTTCCGGATACATGATAACTGACAGATCTGACTGATCCGAAAAGAAAAAGATATCTTCCTTTCATCCTTGATATTTCTTCAGGTTTCACCACTTCATCCCTGAAGCGAACACGGACCTGGTCAAATATTCCACTTTTTCTTTGTACTTCAACTATTACTTCATAGATTTCATTGCCGGAAGTTGTCAGGTGTACCAGTTCCGGATTATCCAGTGCTTTTCCACTGACACATGCGGTATTCTCATAAACGATTTGCTTTTTTTTCATTGTATACTCCTTAGTACGGAAAATTCTTCCAGCTGGAACCTGTCCAAATGGCCAGCTGCTTCCTGTTTCCATCCGGAAGCAGCTCATATATGTTGTTCTCCGGATCAGCAGTCAAATTCATGCTGGCACCGGTATGATCAGTGATCTTCAGACCTCCAGGAATACGGTTATACTGCAGTTTTCCTGGTGTAAACTGAGTTGTACACCATATCATTAATGTTTTTATCATTTGCCAGTCACCTCTCATAATGTTGATATGTATCTCATTTCCTTCTGTTGCTCCAGAGCACGTTTCTGCAGGAATTCTTCGTACTTCTGCAGATCCACTCTCCAGTTGGATCCTCTCTTTGCCGTTCTTCGTGTGGCAAAGGTCTGCCCCTGAATCCGGCAGTCCATCCGCAGATCATAAGCTGAGTATCCCATTTTACTGAGCTCCTGGATTGTGTACAGTCTTTTTTCCATGGTTTTTCCCCCTTGTTACATCCAAAACAAATAGCAACCAATAGCAAATACCACTGTGATTCCAATCAGTCGTCCTATGTAGATCAATAATTTCATTTGTTCCCCTTTCTTTTATCGCTTTTTTATTTATTTCGCTTGCAAGCAATGGACCTTCTGGGACTCGAACCCAGGACAAACCGGTTATGAGCCGGGTGCTCTAACCTACTGAGCTAAAGGTCCAACATAAAGAAATTTGATCATATTACAAATATTTAATTTGTTATTTTAGAAATACTGATATAACAAATTTTCCAATCTCCCATGCAGCACTGCAAACTGTAACATATACAGCGATTCTTGCAATAATTATTAAATCTTCACATAAATCTTCTATAAATTTCTTCTTCATCATTAAATCCTTTCTTTTTTGTCGGCCGGCAGCGTAGGCTTCTGCCGGCCCATCATTGAGGAATAAAGTATTGCCCTGGTAGAATCAGGGAGTGCCACAGGCCGGATTCGAACCAGCTCTCCGGGACAGCGGGATTATCCCGGCATCACTGTGCCATCAGTGCTGCGGCATGCAGCAGATCAGGCGATTCATCTCCCGATCCGCCAGGAAAAGGGACCTCCTTGCGGAGGAACAGGCCTAGTGGGATTCGAACCCACATACTGTTCTTTTCCACAGTATAGAACAGCATTGACGGAGTCAAAGTCCGCTGCCTTACCGTTTGGCGATAGACCTGTGCAGGATTATCTTTCAGAATTTAAGCTTTTAACAATTTCATCAAGTGCATCAAGCACAAATAAAGTCTCTGAAACGGATAAAATAAGTACATTACCGTAAGCTATAACAGCTCCAATTAATTTACTTTTATCTTCTTCATAGTAGACAGGCG
>JALETI010000089.1 GCA_022781515.1 Lachnospiraceae bacterium | reverse complement strand
GCACAGATCATAAGCGGCGAAATCCGGGAAGATGAATCACTCCCGTCCATCAGAGGTCTTGCAAAGGATCTGCATATCAGTGTGATCACCACAAAAAGAGCATATGAAGAACTGGAGCGGGAAGGTTTTATTTACACGATGCCCGGGAAAGGCAGTTTTGCAGCACCGAAGAATCTGGAGATGCTGAGAGAAGAGAACCTCAGAAAGATTGAAGAGCATATGACAGAGATTCAGAAACTGGCTGCAACCTGCGGTCTGACCAGAGAAGAAATCATGGAGATGTTTACACTGATGTTTGACACGGAGTAGGCCGGTATGGTTTACAGAATGTCCGGCACCATGAAAAGAGAACAGAAATCAGTGAATCAGGTTTTGGAGGAGAGATAGTATATGAATGCACTGGAATTAATCGATGTTACAAAAGAGTATAAGGATTTTACGCTGGATCATCTTTCGTTGACTTTACCGGCGGGATGTATTATGGGGCTGATCGGTGAGAATGGAGCAGGTAAAAGCACAACCATCAAACTGATCCTGGGTATGATTCATAAAAATGAAGGTACCATCCGGATTTACGGAAAGGATGCGGGAGAGGCTTCCACCCTGGTGAAAGAAGATATTGGCGTGGTGATGGATGATAATGGAATTCCTGCCGCACTGGACGGAAAGAAAATTGACAAAGTGATGAAGCGGATCTATAAAAACTGGAATTCCGGATACTTTATGGAACTGCTGCAGAAAATGTCGGTTCCTGTGAATAAAAAATACGGAGATTTTTCCAGAGGCATGAAGATGAAGATGGGAATTGCCATTGCCCTTTCCCATGACCCGAAGCTTCTGATTCTGGATGAAGCCACCAATGGTCTGGATCCTGTGGCAAAGGAAGAAGTCCTGGAAATGCTGTTTGATTTCACCAGAGAAGAGGACCATTCCATTCTGATTTCTTCTCATATTGTCAGTGATCTGGAAAAACTTTGTGATTATATTGCATTCCTTCACAAAGGAAAACTGCTTTTAATGGAAGAAAAGGATAAACTTTTTGAAGAATACGGCGTTATGCACATCAGCAGAGACCAGATGGAAACACTGGATCCAAAGGCAATTATCGGGAAGCGGGTTTCCAGCTACGGTGCGGAAGTTCTGATTAAGAGAAATGAGGTTCCGACCGGTTCGGAAATCAGTCCCATTAATATTGAAGATCTGTTTGTGTTCATGGTAAAAGGAGGAAACTAAGATGAGCGGATTACTTTTGAAAGATTATTATAATTTGATCAGATACTGTAAAGCATATGTACTGATGTTTTTTGCTTTTCTGGCTGCATCCATATTTTCAGATGGAAATCTGTTTTTTACGATTTACCCGGTGGTGATGGCAGGTATGCTTCCCACCACACTCCTTGCCTATGATGAAAAGGAACACTGGGATCAGTACTGTATGACACTTCCCATCAGTCGGAAACAAGTAGTTGTTTCGAAGTATGTGGAAGGAATTATCATAACAGGAGGTATGACAGTTCTGTCAGGAATCTGCTACATTCTTCGTGGGGTGATCAACGGAAGCAATCCGGTGGAGGGGCTGGCCGGTTTTCTGTCCGTACTGTTTGTGATCGGTATTGCGCCCTGCATTCTTCTCCACCCCATCAATTTCCTGCTGGGAACCACAAAGGGTCGCATCGGATACCTTATCAGCATTGCCGTCATCTGTGGATCGGCAGCCGCAATAACAGCAGAAGAGTTCAAATTTGTTTCCAATATGATGAGTTTCATGAATTCAGAATTCAGCATTATCCTGATTCCGGTCATTACCCTGATCCTTTATGGGATTTCCTGTCTGGTATCCATTCGCTTTTATGAAGGCAGAGATCTTTAACCGGAAGTGTAAGCAGTGGGATCTCTCCCTGTATCGAATTATAAGTTATGATATGAAAAAGATTGTTTCGTCTTAAAATGGATTTCTTACAAACTTTATCATTTTTTAAAATTTTGTTTATAAGATATTCAGAATCATCCGCTATAATAGGATGTAAGAGTCGGAGGGCCATGTATTTTCATGCCTGTATGAAAGTACATGGCCCTTTTTTATACGGGTGCAGGAATTCAGGAATGCGAAGTGCTCATAAATTGCATAATATGGAGAGAAAATACTGTTTTTTGAAGACAATATGGCTGTGCAATCAATGTAATGAATGAGTTCGTCAGAAAAATACTATGTGAGGATGTGCACGGATTCGAATAGCAGAATGTTTGCTTTGCAAAACGAATCCGGCACCGGATCTTTGCAATCGTCGATTTGAATAGTATCCGTCAGCATGAAATGGGGAATGAGTGAAAAATGAACAGAAAAACGAATAATCAATTCATAAAAAAGCTGCGGAGAATCATTCCTGCATCCATGGGAATTCCACTTATCATGGTACTGGTCTGGAATACGTTGGTCTATAACGGGTCACGTCTGATCACGACCGATCTGTATCATCATAATCTGGAAAGTCCATTGGATCAGCTGATTCCATTTCTGCCATGGACGGTGTCCATCTATCTGGTCTGCTATCTGTTCTGGGTGGCCAATTATTTAATTGCTGTCCGGCAGGAAGAAGAAGAGGCATGGAAGTTTCTGGGAGCGGATTTTCTGGCCAAAATGGTTTGCCTGTTTTGTTTTATTCTGCTTCCATCCACCAATGTACGACCGGAAGTGGGAGATGGTTCCCTGTGGTGCAGTGTAATGAAACTGGTATATCGGGTGGATGCAGCGGATAATCTGTTTCCCTCCATCCATTGTCTGGTGAGCTGGTTCTGCTATATCGGAGTCCGGAAGAATCCTTCTGCGCCTCGCTGGTACAGGATATTTTCACTGATCTTTGCGTTGATGGTCTGTATTTCCACGCTGACCACAAAGCAGCATGTGATTGTGGACACATTTGCAGGCGTTTTTCTGGCAGAAGGATGCTATTATCTTTCAGCAAAAACAGGTTTTTATAAGGTGTATGAAAAAGTATTTCATGGCGTTTTGAAAAGGAGGGTGGCAATTGACTGAGTGGAAAAACAGAGTCATTTCAATTATGGTAATCACCATGATTGTGATTATCGGGCTGTTTGTAAAATTCTATTTTAACGGGAAGTTTGATTCCGTGGAAACCCTGCAGGAATATATGAAAACCTTCGGTGTTTTTGCACCCATGGTTCTGATCGGGTTTCAGGCTCTGCAGGTTGTGGTTCCGGTTATGCCGGGGCTGATCGGATGTGCGGCAGGAGCCATACTTTTCGGAACAATGGGGGGGTTCTGGTGCAATTATATCGGCATATGTGCAGGTTCCATTGTGGCATATTTTCTGGCAAGAAAATTCGGAACCGACATTGTGCTGACTATGTTTCCGCGGGAACAGTATGACAAATGGTGCAGGATTCTCAAAAAGGGAAAATATTTTGGTATCTTCCTGTTTGTAGCCACCCTGCTTCCGCTGTTTCCCGATGATTTTCTCTGTTATTTCTCCGGTCTGATCCGGATGAACAGCAGAAAATTTTTCTGGATTATTATTCTTGGAAAACCCTGGTGCATTCTTGCATACTGTATTGCATTCGGTCTGTTTTGAGAATTGCAGGAGATATCGTTGAAAAAAAAACGGATTTCATTTATAATCCTGAATATTGCAAAGAGTCGGACCGGATTTGATTTGAACAGGAGAAAGTATGGTGTCAGATAACACACATTGGTTTCCGGCCGGACTTGAAAAACAATGAAATAAATTAGATGGGAGAGAGCTTATATGGATTTAAGTAAAAGATTGTTGGGATACTATGATTATACAGTAGTTCTTACCTACTGCGGCATGCTGTTCGCTGTTTTTGGGATTTTCGATGTCTTTCAGGGGCATTTTTTACGAGCTGCCATCTGTCTGATGATGGCAGGGGTCTGTGATATGTTTGATGGTGCTGTAGCAGCAACAAAGGAAAGGACTCCTTCGGAAAAATGCTTTGGAATTCAGATTGATTCCATGTGTGATCTGATCAGTTTCGGCATCCTGCCTGCATTGTTTATGTACTTTATTATGGAACAGAGTATTCTGGCAAAGGGCATTGCCGCCCTGTACATACTGTGTGCACTGATCCGTCTGTCTTATTTTAATGTGCTGGAAGAAGAAAGACAGAAACAGACGACAGAACGAAGAACCAGTTATCTGGGAGTACCGGTTACCACAATTGCCGTTCTCCTTCCCGCAGTATTTGCCTTGTATGATTTCAGACTGATCCGGAGCAGACTGGCTTTTCCGATTCTGCTGACCGTATGTGCAGCAGGATTTCTTTCCCGGATTGAAATCAGAAAACCGCATGTTATAGGAAAAATTGTGATGATTGTCATGGGTCTTGTGGAAATGGCCGGTTTATTATTTTTAATGGGGGCTGATCCGTTATGAAGGAATCTTTAGGTGTCCGTTTTCTGTACCAGACGGTAATCGGACGAAGTATTTTAAAATTGCTGGTAAAACCGAAAATATCCAGAGCAGCAGGAAAGTTTCTGGATACATCCTTTTCCAGAATCCTGATTGCACCGTTTCGTTTTCTGAATGGGATTACGCTGGATGGGATTGCAGTACCGAAGGGAGGTTTTCCATCCTTCAATGCATTCTTTAGCCGGAAGCGGAAAAGCGTATCCTTTGATATGAACCCGGAACATCTGTGCAGTCCCTGTGACGGGTATCTGAGCACTTTTCCGATCAATGAGGACAGCTGTTTCGAAGTAAAGCACTCCAGGTATTCTCTGGCAGGACTTCTGCGGAATCCAAAGCTGGCCAGTGAATTCCAGGGTGGTACCGCAATGATCTTCCGTCTGACACCGGCGGATTATCATCGATACAGCTATGTGGACAACGGAGAGATTCTGGGGGTAAAAAAACTGCCTGGCATTCTTCATTGTGTACGGCCCGCAGCCATTGATACCTATCCTGTATATGTTCAGAACAGCAGGGAATATACTGTAATCGAATCGGAAAATTTCGGCAGGATGATTCAGATGGAAGTGGGTGCGCTGCTGGTTGGAAGAATCCGAAACCATCGGAGAGAGAAATGGATTTACCGCAGTGAGGAAAAGGGATATTTTGAATATGGCGGTTCCACCATTATTCTTCTGTTTAAAAAGGACAGGGTGGAAATCAATGATCCCGTGATCCGCTGTGTTTCCGGGTGGAAAGAATTTCCGGTAAAACAGGGAGAATGGATTGCAACAAAAAAGGAATAATACAGATTCAGACCGGACGATTGAAAACGTCCGGTTTTTCTGTTATAAAAAGAAATGCTGGAATGGCAGAAAAGAAAAACAGTGCAGTGGATGTGCTGAATAAAGGAGTACGCATAATGATTAAACTTGTTGCTACTGATATGGATGGTACGTTATTAAATGATAATAAAGAAAAGCCTGCTGATTTTGAAGCATGGGTGCTGGCACATCCGGAAATCCTGACGGTCATTGCCAGCGGCAGACAGTATTATGCACTGGAAAGAGACTTTATTCCCATTAAAGATCATCTGATCTTTGTAGCAGAAAACGGCGGTCTTGTTTTCCATAAAGGAGAAATTATCTATTCCAATGAGATGGAAAAGGATGATGTATATGATTGTCTGGACCGTCTGGAACAAGTACCGGGGGCACAGGTTATCCTCTGCGGTGCGAAATCTGCCTATGTGGCTGCTCCGGATGATGATACCTACAACAATGTGATTATGTATTATGAACGAATGACCGTCTGTGCGGACATGGCTGAGTTGAGAAGCTGTGTGGAAAAAGATCAGATCATCAAGATTGCCCTGTATTTTAAAGCAAATGATGCCGATGCAAAACGGGTGTATTTTAAGGATTTTCGAAAAAATCTTTCCGTAGCCCTTTCCGGAGATGCTTATATTGACATTGCAAATGCTTCTGTGAATAAAGGTGTTGCCATCGAAGCGATTCAGAAACGGTTTGGAATTGATCGTTCCGAGTCCATGGCCTTTGGTGATTTCCTCAATGACTGTCAGCTGCTTAAAAGCTGTGAAGAAAGCTACTGCATGGAAAACGGTCATCCGGAGCTGAAACAGCTGGCAAAGCATATTGCGGAAAGCAATGAAAATAATGGTGTGATGAAAGTTCTGTATACTTTGGGATAGCCCCTCTCCGATGTATCTTTGGTTGCTGCGGATACAATATGAAGTTCTTACATTCATCTCACTTTTTGTGTAAATCTGCCTGGTTCTGAACAGAAATAATAATCTTGAAAATAATTATGGAATGATAATTGATAAGAATTTCTGAATTTGATACAATAATAGCATCTGTGATATTACGGAGAATAGATTAAATATAGAGGAGAAAAGATATGGCTGGTAAGTTATATGGTATTGGTGTCGGTCCCGGAGATCCGGAACTGATGACACTGAAGGCATTGAAAACAATGAAGGCATGTGATGTGATTGCAATCCCCGGAAAGAATCCTTCCGAAAGCGTTGCATATCGGATTGCAGAAGGAGCTTATCCGGAAATCAATGAAAAGGAACAGCTTCTGATTACCACTCCCATGACAAAAGATCTGAAAGTTTTAAATGATGCCTACAAAAAAGGTGCGGAAGCAATTGAGAAATTACTGGACGAAGGAAAGAGTGTAGGTCTTCTGACTTTGGGAGATCCTACGATTTATTCAACCTATATTTATGTACATAGAAATGTGATACAGGATGGATATGAAGCAGAGATCATCAACGGTATTCCTTCTTTTTGTGCAGTATCTGCCAAATTTGGCGACAGCCTTGTGGACAGAGATGAACCTCTTCACGTTATCCCTGCTTCCTATCAGATTGAGGATGCGCTGGAACTTCCGGGAACCAAGGTGCTGATGAAAGCAGCCAGCAAGCTTTCTGAAGTAAAGCAGACTCTGAAGGAACAGGGCTGCCAGGCCATGATGATTGAAAACTGCGGTATGCCGGATGAAAAAATCTATCGTTCCACCGATGAAATTCCGGAAAAGGGCAGTTACTACTCATTGACTGTAATCAAAAACAGAAAGTAAGCAGTCTGACAGAACGAAAGCCGGAATTGAATCATTATAATACAGTATGTATAAACCCTCCCGGATTGTACAGCCTATTTAGAAGCATGATTGTGGAAAACGAACAATTATGTGAAACAGGTTGTGTATGACAGGAGGGTTTTATGCGTTCATTATGGACTGAAAGCTGCAGCATTCCCGGGTTCTCATCCCTGCCGGGGGATGCAGAAACAGAAGTATTGATCATTGGCGGGGGAATTACCGGTGTATTATGTGCATATTTTCTGGAGCAAAGAGGAATTCGCTATATTCTGGTGGAAAGGAACCGGATCGGCTCCGGTGTTACAGAAGATACCACGGCAAAAATAACGGTTCAGCATGGATTGATTTATCACAAGCTGGTGGATCGCTTCGGAACAGAAGCGGCTGCCCTGTATTATCAGGCCAATTACAATGCCCTGAAAACGTATGCAGAACTGTGTGCGGATCTGGACTGCGATTTTGAATGGAAACCTTCATATGTGTATTCGATGAATGACAGGGAATTGCTGGAAAAAGAAGCCGAGGCATTGCGAAAACTGAATCTGGCAGATCATCTGCAGGATTTTACCGAACTGCCCTTTGATGTGGCCGGTGCAATACGGTTTGATCAGCAGGCACAGTTTCATCCGTTGAAATTTCTGGCAGCAATAGCAGAAAAACGGAATATTTATGAACACACCCATGTACGGGAACTGCAAAAACAGGAAGCCATAACCAATCACGGAAAAATCCGTTTTCAGAAAGCGATTTTTGCCACACATTTTCCCATGGACAACAAACACGGATTGTATTTTCTGAAGTTATATCAGCACAGATCCTGCATGATCGCACTGGAACGGGCACCGGTTTTCAATGGAATGTATGTGGATGAAGACAGAAAAGGCATGTCTTTTCGTAGCTATAAAGACAGACTTCTGATCGGAGGCGGCGGTCACCGAACGGGAAAAGAAGGCGGAAACTGGAAGGAACTGCGGGCCTTTGCAAAACGATATTATCCCGAGGCAGTGGAAACCATGGCCTGGGCGGCACAGGACTGTATGAGTCTGGACCAGATTCCGTATATTGGTCAGTATTCGAAAAATATGCCGGGTTGCTATGTGGCCACCGGATTCAACAAATGGGGAATGACGTCCTCCATGGCGGCAGCACAGCTTCTGACCGATCTGATATGTGGAGAAACCAGTCCCTGCAGGGAGATTTTTGATCCCTCCAGAAGCATGTTCAGACCGCAGTTATTTCTTAATGCCGTTGAAGCAGGAAAAAATCTGCTGACGCCCTCCCGGAAGCGATGTCCCCATCTGGGATGTGCCCTGAAATGGAATCCGGAGGAACATTCGTGGGATTGTTCCTGCCACGGATCCCGCTTTGACGAATATGGAAAACTGTTGAACAATCCGGCAAATGGGGACCTGAAAATCTTCTGCAAACACAAAACAAAATAAGGAAAAGAAGAATGACAGAGCCGGTTCCAGTGTGATTCTGCATGGGAACCGGTTTTTCAGGAAAAGGAATGAATGGAGCGAAGCATAGAGGAGGAAAAGGAGAATGATAAAAGCGGTACTTTTGGATATTGATAATACGCTGTTTAGTTTTGATGGCTATGTACAGTACAGTATGAAACACGGATTTGAAAAATACGGTCTGAGGCTTTTTGAGGACTGGATGCCATCTGTTTTCCATCGAATCAACAACGAACTCTGGGGAAGGATTGAGAAAGGCACATTAACTTTTGAAGAATTGGGAAAGATCCGCTGGAATCTGGTTTTTCGGGAACTGGGAATCGTGTTTGACGGTGTGGTATTTGAACAATATTTCAGGAAGGAACTTTTCCGGAGTGCCATTCCGGAAGATGGGGCCCTTGATCTGGTAACCTATCTCAGCGGCAGATACATTCTTGGAATTGCCAGCAACGGTCCCTATGCCCAGCAGGTGAACCGACTGAAAATCGCCGGAATCCATGAAAAATTTCAATACATATTTGTTTCGGAAAAACTGGGTGTTTCCAAACCGGCGAAAGCATTCTTTCAGTCCTGTCTGGAGGAGATGAATCGGCAAACCGGCATTACAGACAGAAAAAAAGAGATCATACGGCCGGAGGAAGTAATGATCATCGGCGACTCCATGTCATCTGATATGACAGGGGGAATCGGTTTCGGAATGAAAACCTGTTTTTACAACAGAAAAGGAATTACACTGCCGGAAAATTCCGGTGTGGATTATGTGGTAAGAGAACTGAAAGAAATTGAAAATATTCTGTAACGAATCCGCAGATTTCTGCATGAATTAGGTAGGAAGACAAAGGAGGTGAGGGAATGCAGTCAATGGATGATATCTATCAGCAATATGCCGGAACCGTTTACCGGTTTCTGCTGTCCAGAACCCGGGACGAAGATCTGGCAGAAGAACTGACCCAGGAAACCTTTTATCAGGCGCTGCGCAGCATAGACCGTTTTGATGGAAGCTGCAAAATTACAACCTGGCTCTGTGCTATTGCGAAGAATCAGCTGTCCGAATGGAGGCGAAAGCATCCGCAGGAGATGGAACTTACACAGGTTCCGGAATGGGAGCTGTCCGGTGGGTCTGCTGAAACGGATGTGCTGAAATCCATGGAGCGGATAGAGCTCCTGCGAAAACTGCATGTATGCCCGGAACCAGGTCGTGAAATCCTGTATCTGCGGATTTTCGGAAATCTTTCATTTAAAGAGATCGGAGAAATCATGGGAAAAACAGAGAACTGGGCCAGGGTAACCTATTATAGAAGCAAAGAAAAACTGAGAAAGGATATGATGAAAGATGAGTAAAAAAATTCCCTGTGAAATGATTCAGGATCTGTTTCCTTCCTATATAGAAGAGTTAACCAGCGATGTATCCAATCAACTGATTGAGGAACATATGGAAGATTGTCCGGACTGCCGGCAGGTGCTGAAACGGATGCAGGATCCGGCAGTGGAAGCAGAAGATGATGGAAACCAGAGAGAAATTGATTTTCTGAAAAAGGAAAAGAAAAAAAGGAAGCATCTCATGATCGGAAGCTTTCTGGGTGCATTGCTACTTGCAGGAGTTGTTTTCTTTGCACGCATGTATCTGATCGGTGCAGAGATTGCAGGAGAATACGTATCGACGGAAATTGAAATAACAGGAAATGAAATCTGTGTGAATGCCACGACACTGGATCCGGACATGCGGATTACAGATATAATATATGAAGAAACAGATGGCATTGCCAGCATTCGATTGAAAGGTGTACATCAACTTCCGGTATCTTTCCTGAAATCTGATACGGAATTCAGAAAAACTTTTGTCAGTGAAGATGAAATCCGGGAAGTGGTTATGGGGAAAACAATTGTCTGGGCAGATGGATACAGGATTTCTCCCATCACATCTGCGGTGTACAGGTCAGCACACCCCTATATCGGAAACATGCCGGATAACGGCGATACGGTCAGGGCACTGAATATGACCGGTTATCTGGGTTCCTTCCGCAATGAGCTGCAGACGAAAGAAGAACCATTTGGCTGGACCTTGTGTCTGGATCATTCATTTTCTTTCAATCGGAAAGAATATCTGGAAAAGAAGATGCATGCCTATGCCTGTGCAATTCTGGCAGTGATTGACAATCTGGGAGAACTTACCTTTGAATATGCCATTGACGGAACACCATGCAGTCTGACGGTGACTGCAGCGGAAGCCGGTGAATATGCAGGGGAAGACATCAAATCCGTGGGAAAGGATGTCAGCAAGCTGCAGTTACTGATGGAGAAAAGCGGTCTGACGGAACAGGCATCGGTATTTGCGTACAGTGAGGAAGCAGAAGATACCATCTGGCTGGATGTAATCAATCGGACAGAGAAAACATGGAAAACAGCGGGTATTACTTTTTTACTGGATGGAAATGAAATCGGATTTCAGGAGGTATGCAATGCCGATGAGAGCGGAATTCCAGAGGGCACGGTGATTCCATTTCTTATGATTCCGGAGGACTTTTCGGAAGATCTTCAGGGGACAGGAAAAGAAATCCGGTGCCGGATATCGTTTACGGATACAGATGGAATCCGGTATGAAGCGGAAGAAGAACTGACCCTGCCGACAGAATTCGGAGTAAAGTATCGGATCGAACTGAAAGGTTCTGCGAAGTCGGGGTATGAGGCAGAATTTCAGTAAAGGAAGCACCCTCTGATCGGATTTGATTCTATGAATTAGCCGGCAAATGAGCCAAACAGGGTATTTATCCATAATATCAATAAATACCCTGTTTTTTGTGCAATAATGAATTTAACATTTCACAACTGAACTGGTATAATAAATACAGTACAGGATTCCCGGCATGACTCCTGTTCATTGATTGCTTATTTATATGAAACAAATGAAACAAATGAAACAGATAGTTTATTTGGAGGAAGCATATCAGGAATCCGCAGGTGCTTTAGAAAATGAGATTTATACAAAGGAGTTTGAAATGGAATTAAAGAAAAATCTGCCTGAAATTTTTGAAGAGTTTGCAGAAGGACGGAAAAATGCATTCTTAAACGTGAAAAAAATCAAGGATCAGAACAAACCGGTTATCGGTATTTTCTGTACCTATTTCCCGCAGGAACTGGCAGTAGCCATGGATGCAGCGGTTGTATCTCTCTGCGCCACATCCGATGAAACCATTCCCGCTGCAGAGCAGGATCTGCCGAAAAACCTCTGTCCGCTGATCAAGTCCAGCTATGGTTTCGGTAAGACGGATAAATGTCCTTTCTTCTTCTTCTCCGATCTGGTTGTTGGTGAAACCACCTGTGACGGTAAGAAGAAAATGTACGAATATCTGGGCGAATTCAAACCGGTTCACATCATGGAACTGCCCAACCGTGTCAGTGAAGATGGCGTGACCCTCTATAAAAATGAAATTATCCGCATGAAGGAAAAACTGGAAGAAACCTTTGGCGTGACCATCACAGAAGAGGATATCCGCAGAGGTATCCGCGTAAAGAACGCAGAAAGAGATTCATTGAAGAGACTGTATTCCGTTATGAAAGCAGATCCCGCTCCCATCAGCGGTATGGACCTGCTGAACACACTGGTTGCAACAACCTTCAATTTCAACCGGGAAGGAATTCCTGCACAGATGGATGCTCTGATCGAAAAGATCCAGACAGAAGGAAAATCCCAGGGCAAAAAACCCCGTATCCTGATCACCGGCTGTCCCATGGGCGGTGCAACCACCAAGGTTGTCAAGGCATGTGAAGACAATGGTGCCGTTGTTGTTGCATACGAAAACTGCTCCGGTGCAAAATCCGTGGAAGAAAATGTGGATGAGAATGCAGCAGATGTATACGAAGCACTGGCAAGAAAGTATCTGAACATCGGATGTTCCGTTATGACCCCCAATGACAATCGTATCAAGCTTCTGGATAAGATGATCGATGAATACAAAATCGATGGTGTCATTGATATGGAACTGCAGGCATGTCATACCTATGCCATCGAAACACTTCGCATCAAACGTTTTGTAAACGATGAAAAGAAGATTCCTTATATGAATCTGGAAACCGATTATTCACAGGCAGATATCGGTCAGCTGAACACCAGAATTGCAGCATTTATCGAAATGCTGTAAGAGGGTTACAAAATCTGTAAATTATTGTATAATGGTGTAAAGTTTTTTTGCACTGGAATCTACAGGATTGATTTACAGCAGTTCATAAAAATACGGGGAGGCTGTTCAGGCAGTCTCCTTTTTTTGAAAATGTACTCTCGGAATCTTTTTCATATGGTTAACAGATTCTGAAAGTACATGAAACAGAAAAATGCAGACCTGTTCGGTGCGGACAGGATTTTAATATGACAGGAACAGGATGGAACAGATATGAATTATGTGGGAATCGATATCGGATCAACCGCTTCTAAAGTGTATGTTATTGTGGAAGCACCGGAGGGTACAAGAGAGTTTTACCATGTGCTGCCCACCGGATGGAACAGTAAGGAAACTGCCGCCGGCATCCGCAGTTATCTTAATGAACAGGGAGTCGATGTGTCGGATGAAAATACGGTAACCGTGGCCACCGGATACGGTCGGGTTGCGGTGGAGTATGCAGACTATGTGATTACGGAAATCACCTGTCACGGACGGGGCGGAAGAGAACTGTTTGGCGGTGACTGCTGTATTATTGATGTGGGTGGTCAGGACACCAAGGTGATCGTCATGAATCAGGGGATGGTTTCCGACTTCCTGATGAATGATAAGTGCTCCGCCGGTACCGGAAAGTTTCTGGAGGTCATGGCCAACAGATTGGGGGTAACCCTGGAAGAACTTTTCGCCCTGGCAGAACAAGGGAAAAAGATTCCCATCAGTTCTTTATGCACCGTATTTGCTGAATCGGAGATCATCAGTTACATAGGAGGGGGAGAACCCAGGGAAAATATTGCGGCAGGTGTGGTGGATTCCGTTGTCAACAAAGTAACCCAGCTGGCACAGAAACGATGCAGCGGAGACCGTGTCATTCTGACCGGTGGGTTAAGCTTCAGTCGCTATTTTACAGAACAGCTTGGCCAGAAGATGGGTGTTTCCATTAAGCCGAGAGAAATGGGACGATATGCAGGTGCCTATGGTGCCGCTCTGATTGCCAGGGAAAAAACAGAACGAAAACGAAGATAAATAAAGACGAATCCGGAAAATCGTTATATAATAAGGAAGAAACCAGAGTCAGAAGAATTTGGCCGATAAAACAGATAAGAAGGAGAATCGTATATGTTATTTTTGGAATATCCCAAATGCAGTACCTGTGTAAAAACGAAAAAATGGCTGGATGCCAATGGTATTGTATATACAGACCGCCACATCGTGGAACAGAATCCCACAAAAGAAGAACTGATGGAATGGCATAAGAAAAGCGGACTTCCGTTGAAGAAGTTTTTCAACACATCCGGAATGGTATACCGGTCCATGAATCTGAAAGAAAAGCTTCCGTCCATGACAGAGGAAGAACAGTATGAGCTGCTGGCTTCGGATGGGATGCTGGTGAAGCGTCCGATTCTGGTGGGAGAGGATTTTGTACTGGTTGGATTCAGGGAAGCCGAGTGGGCAGGAAAACTGAAGTGATTTGTTTTTCGTCCGGCTGCCGCTGCAGCGGGATATGGAATTTCGTTCGGCTTCCGCTGCGTTTAAAATGGTACCTTAGAGGAGTTATGTCGTGCTTCTGCTGGGTGGAGGAAAGAGTTGATTTGGACTGCTTTTTGTCCAGCTGCCGTAGTGGTGGAGATACTGACTGGCTTGAAGTGCGAAAAGAGAAAGGGACTGCCGCAAATGCGGCAGTCCCTTTCCTTTTTCTGAGTGTTTTAGGATTTGATCCATTTAATGTACTCTCGGCATGAAAAAGATTCCGAGAGTACATTTTATAGGATCGGAGGATTAGCAAATTGTGTATTAGTAAATATTTTATTTATTCTGCAGACATCTGTTTATGAAACAGGATGCTGCGGATCGGGATTACTGAAGGGTGTTCAGAATGAAGTCAACGTCTGTGGTTTTCTTCATTTCTTCCAGAGCTTCTTCATCTTCCAGTGTATTGCAGAGACTTGCAAGGATGTCCAGATGTTCATCACCGAGACCTGCGATACCGAATAACAGATAAGCTTTTTCATCACCGAAGTCAACGCCTTCGGGATACTGCATTACGACAACACCGGATTTTTTTACGGTACCTTTTTTGTGGCTGGTACCATGGGGGATGGCAACACCCATACCCATATATGTAGTAATCAGTTTTTCACGTTCCAGCATGGATTCTGCATAGCTTTCATCTACAAAGCCCAGTTCTTCCAGCAGTTTGCCTGCTGCCAGAATAGCAGATTCCTTATCGGTGGATGCAAGACCAAGTTTTACACCTTCCCGGGGACTGATCTGTTTTTTCGGTTTCTTTTCTTCAGCAGGTGCTGTTTCGGCAGCAACTGTTTCTGTATTTTCGCAAAGAGAAGCATACAGGTTGTCCAGATGAGGATCTGCCAGGAAGTTGCCGATGGTGATCAGCATGGCATTGGGTGCGCTTTTCTTTGCACGGTCAGCCAGGATTCTCTGACATACAACGATGTCTGCATCAGCGGGTATATTATCTACACTGGAGTTGGTAACCACCAGTTCCGGATTTACTTTTGCCACACGATTACGGAATTTAGTTGCACCCATTGCACTGGAGCCCATGCCGGCATCACATGCAAATACGATTTTATGTGCTTTTACAGGACCCATGGGAACGGTGGCGTTAACGGCAATTCCTTTTGCCTTTGCTTTCATATCAGCCATTTCCGCCTGTGCTTCGTCCAGATTCTTTGCCGCACTCATGCGAACGATGGGAGAAGCAATGGCAAAGGAAACAGCAGTTGCAATCAGAACACCCATAAGGGTGATAAGGGTAGAACCCTTGGGAGCCAATCCCAGGAATGCGATAATGGAACCGGGTGAGGGCGGTGCGGAAAGACCCACATTCATCAGAGAGTAGAATGCGATGGAACAGATGTTGCCGGCAATGGGAGCAACGATCACGACAGGATTCATCAGAATGTAAGGGAAGTAAATTTCATGGATACCACCCAGGAAGTGGATGATAACGGCACCGGGTGCGGACTGACGGGTTGTTTTATCTTTGCAGAAGAAACAGTAAGCCAGCAGGACACCGAGACCGGGACCGGGGTTGGGCTCCAGCATATACATGATGGATTTACCGGTTTCAGCAGCTTCGGCAATACCGATGGGGCTGAAAATACCGTGGTTGATGGCATTGTTCAGGAACAGAACCTTGGCAGGTTCGATAAAGATTGCAACAAGAGGAAGCAGATGAGCATTGACCAGTACTGCAACACCAGCGGACAGGACAGTCAGTACAGCAGCCATGAACGGTCCGACTACGTAGTAACCCAGGATGGAAAGAAGCATACCCAGGATACCAACAGAGAAGTTATTGATCAGCATTTCAAAGCCGGCGGGGATATGCCCTTCCATTGCCTTGTCAAATTTTTTGATTACCCAGCCTGCAAAAGGACCCATGACCATGGCACCCATCAGCATGGGATATTCGGTACAGCCGCAGATGGCACCGATAACGGCGATGGCACCAATGACACGGCCTCTGTCGCCGCCTATCATGTAACCACCCTGTGCGGAAATCAGAACGGGAAGCAGGTAGCTCAGCATGGGACTTACCATACTTGCCAGTTTGTCATTGGGAATCCAGCCTTTTTCAATAAACAGTGCTGTGATAAAGCCCCATGCGATAAAGGCACCGATATTCGGCATAACCATTCCACTCAGGAATTTGCCAAAACGTCCAAGTTTTTCTTTCATTTTCGAAAGCACTCCTTTCTCTTATAGAAAAATTCAGGTTTCAGACTTTTGATTCAACAATCATAATTTTCGTTTCGCTTTTGATGACATTATTTTATCGGAAGAGGAAAAGAAAATCAAGAGATGCTTCCCATGGCTTTGGCACCAGCAGATGGTGCCAAAAAAAGACAAATCCGGCACCGGTGAATGGTGACAAAAGCTGAAAATTATATTATTGTTATAGTAAACAAAACAGAAAGCGAAAGAAACAAAGGCGGAAATACCAATAAAATACGAGAAGTTTATATTCAAATCTCTGCAAGCGTCGATTTGAATATAAATCCGTACAAAGGAGGATGAGAGAATGGCCGACCAATTACCTGCACTTTCATTAAATGGAAAAAAATTAATTGAACAGCTGCTGAATTTACCGAAAGGATGGATGACAGCGGATGCACTGGCCAAATCCATAGGGGTCAGCCGAAGAACCGTGCTTCGGGAACTTCCGGGAGTCGAAACCTGGATGAAAGCGGCAGATGCCAGATTGATCCGCAGCCCGGGCAAAGGAATTATGCTGGATGAGGATGAGGATGTCAGAATACATTTGCTGACACTGCTGTCAGGGAAAAAAGGAACCGAAGTTTTCAACAAAACCGAAAGAAGACAGAGGCTTCTTATTTTATTGCTCAACAGCAGAGAACCGGTGAAATCATGGTCTCTGGCATATGACCTCGGTGTATCGGAAAGTGTTCTGGCAGGTGATCTGAATAAAGTCGAATCCTGGCTGGAACCGATGGATGTAAAAATGCATCGTCAGTCCGGTGTGGGAATCTGGCTGGAAGGAGAACCGGAAAAGCTGCGGAAGGCGGTGGGAAGACTGTTGTGTTCCCAGCTTCCCAGGGAAGAGGTGGACAGTTTCTTCCATAATAGAAACACATCCGGCAGCATTATTTCCAGATTGCTGAATCCGGAAATTGCAGAAACCATATGTACCGTTCTCACCGACTTTGAACAGGAAACCGGTCTGCATTTTACAGATGCCGGATTTCTGATGCTGGCTGTTCATTTTGCATTGTATGTGCAGCAGCTGCAGTCGGGTTATTGGGAAGAAGATGGAAAAACCGATGTGGCAGCGGATAAAAATGCCATGCTGCTGCTGAAAAAAATAGAGGAAACCTTTGCTGTGCATTTTCCACCCGGTCAGGCGGGATATACCACCTGTTATCTGGATGCGTACTGCAGCCGTCGCCGGGAAGAAGAACCGGACAGCTTCAGTATGGAACTGCGGTATTATGCCTCGGTGCTGATTCACAGTATGGAGCAGGAACTGGATATGGATTTTTCAGAACTTTCTTCCCTCACAGAAAGCCTGTGCAGCCATATCCGCCCCATGCTGTATCGGCTTCGCCGGGGTGAGGTTTCAGATAATCCGCAGGTCACTCTGATACAGAAGGAATATCCCCAATTGTGGCAGGCTACGCGCAGAGCCTGTGATACCGCATGGAAGCTGACCCGGGAATATGATACCCCCATCATTCCGGACAGCGAAGCCTGTTTCCTGGCCATGCATTTCGGAGCCGCAGCGGAACAGATTGCAGAAATGCGAAAACGATTGTCGGTCATTGTGGTATGTCCCTATGGCATGGCATCCAGCCGTTTTTTAAGTTCCCAGCTTTCCAGAGAGTTTTCATCCCTTATTATTGAGAGTACCTGTTCCGCAAGAAATCTGACGCTGGAATATCTGAAAAAACACGGTGCGGATCTGGTGGTATCCACAGTCCCCCTTCGAATTGATTTTCCCACCGTATGTGTACAGCCGGTGCTGCAGAAACTGGACATTGCAGTTCTTCGGAATACCATTGAAGAACTGCAGGAAAAGAAAAGAGGGAAAAAGAGCAGCAGAAGCGGTAAAACAGAAGAGAACACGTTTGATGTGGTGAAATATGCAGCTGACATGAATGATATCATTTATTCTATGCTGAACCGGGTTCAGATCCGGACGGTGGATGTTCCTTCCAGCCGATATGATTTCATTCACCGGGCTTCCGGTCTGTTTACAGAAGATCCGGCACGCAGCAGTCAGATTGAAGAAGCATTGATTCGCAGAGAACAAATGGGAGATACCTACGTGAAACCTCTTCATGCCCTTCTTTTACACTGCATCACGGATTCCATTGACGGATGCTGCCTGGGGTATCTGAATGCGGTTCCCCCGCTATATGAAAAGGGGAAAATGATACAGGGAGCACTGGTTCTGCTTGCCGGTGAAGATGAAGAGAATATTCCCCTCACCATCATGCAGAGCGTCAGCGAATTACTGATCGATGATGAAAAAATTATAACAGCCTTTCGAAAGGGACGTAGAACAGAGGCTGTTGCCCGACTTGAAATCGGACTGGAGAAAAAGACCAGGGCAATCGTATCGGAACGTCTGAAATAACAAAAAGAAAACCAGATTGTTGATTTTTATATAAAAATAACAAAAAATAAAACTGAAAATTGTTGAAATAACAGATTGACGAAATGAACCAGTGTTGATATGATAATTACAAGCTTTTGATTCAACAAAACTCGCTTTTATGTAACAACTCAGACACAGTTACTCGAAAGGACTTGAAAACATGATTTATACAGTTACACTGAATCCTGCTATTGATAAAACAGTAGAAATCCCTGATTTTCAGACGGACACAGTGAATCGTATAACCACACTTCGCAAAGATCCCGGAGGAAAGGGGATCAATGTTTCGAAGGTAATCGCAAAACTGGGCGGCACCAGCCGCGTGTTTGCAATCCTTGGACAGGATAATGCAGATGAAATCCAGAACATGCTGAGAGGTGATCAGCTCGAATGCTGCTTCACCCTGGTACCCGGTGTAACCCGTACCAATCTGAAGGTGATTGATCCTGTAAGACATACAAATACAGATATCAATGAACCTGGTGTAACGGTAACCACTGCGGATCTGAAACGGATGACAGAACGTCTGATCGGAATGATCAAAGAAGGAGATATTGTTATTCTTTCCGGAAGTCTTCCCAAAGGTGCTCCGGAAGATACTTACTCGACTCTGGTTGCTGCATGTAAAAATGCCGGCGCAAAGGTATTTCTGGATGCAGACGGTCCTCTGCTGGCAGATGGCTTAAAGGCTGCTCCCTATCTGATCAAACCCAACAACGATGAACTGAGCAGATTGATGGGAAAAACACTGGAAACACCTGAGGAACTTGCTGCAACAGCCCGTACCTTTTTAGAACAGGGAATTGAAAAGGTAATCGTTTCCATGGGTGGACGCGGTGCACTGTATGTGACAAAGGACAGAACCATTTACGCTCAGGGACTGAAAGTACCCGTGGGAAGCACAGTAGGTGCCGGCGACAGCGTTGTGGCAGCACTTGCGTATGCGGAAAACAACGATATGTCTCTGGAAGAAACCGTTCGTCTTTCCACAGCAACCGGTGCTGCAAATGTTATGCAGAGCGGTACACAGGCTGCTGAATACAGTGTGATTGAAAAACTGATTGAACGGGTGGTATTTTACGACCTGTAAATCCGGTAAGGCATTTGCATTTTAACAAAAAATCAATATAATAGAAAAGGAGTTTTATTATGAAAGCTACTGGTGTTCGTTTACATGGTGAAAATGATCTTAGATTAGAAGAATTTGAACTTCCCGAAATTAAAGACGATGAAATTCTGGTAAAAATCGTATCCGACAGTATCTGCATGTCCACGTACAAATGTGCAACCCTGGGTGCAGGTCACAAGCGTGTTCATGATGATGTTGCAGAGCATCCTGCCATCATGGGTCATGAATTTGCAGGTGATATTGTTAAGGTTGGTGCAAAATATCAGGATCAGTACAAACCCGGTATGAAATTTACAATCCAGCCTGCTCTGAACTACAAGGGTACCATGTGGAGCCCCGGATATTCTTACGAATTCTGCGGCGGCGATGCAACCTATTGCATCCTTCCCCAGGAAGTAATGGATGCCGGCTGCATGCTGGAATACAAAGGCCGTGCATACTATGAAGCATCTCTTGCAGAGCCCATGAGCTGTTCAATCGGTGCTTTTCATGCTGCATACCACACCAAAATGGGTGTTTATGAACATATGATGGGTATTAAAGAAGGCGGCAAGCTGGCAATTATGGCGGGAGCAGGTCCCATGGGACTTGGTGCTCTGACCTATGCACTTCACTGTGACAGACGCCCCGGTATGGTTGTTGTTACCGATATCAATCAGGATCGTCTGGATCGTGCAGAACAGCTTTTCCCTGTGGAAGAAGCAAAGGCTGACGGCATCGAGCTTCATTTTGTAAATACCGGAAAGATGGAAGATCCTGTTGCAGGTCTGAAAGAAATCACCGGAGGAACCGGATTTGATGATGTTCTCTGCTACGCACCTGTTGCTGCTGTTGTGGAAATGTCCAGT
This sequence comes from Lachnospiraceae bacterium, assembly GCA_022781515.1. Classification (GTDB taxonomy): domain Bacteria; phylum Bacillota; class Clostridia; order Lachnospirales; family Lachnospiraceae; genus TWA4. The sequence continues at coordinate 34,896 of JALETI010000089.1, read as the reverse complement.
GCAGTTCTGGGCCGTGATGGCTGTCTGAATTTCTTTGCAGGTCCCACAGATACACAGTTCAGTGCCAAGATGAATTTCTATGATGTACATTACGCTTCCACTCATGTTATGGGTACAACAGGCGGCAATACAGCAGATATGATTGAATCCCTGGAACTGACAGCAGACAAACGCATCAATCCTGCCGTTATGGTTACACATATCGGCGGTCTGGATGCAGCTGCAGAGACAACATTAAATCTTCCCAAGATTCCCGGCGGCAAGAAACTGATCTACACCCATGTGACCATGCCTCTGACAGCTCTGTCAGATCTGCGTGCCAAGGGTGAAGCGGACAACGATGCTCGCTTTATCGCACTGGCTGATATTGTGGATGCACACAATGGTCTGTGGTGTCCGGAAGCAGAAGAATATCTGCTGGCAAACTGGGAACTGCTGGATTAGTCTGAAGCAGGCAAATTGGCAGACCGGATCAAAAGGGAATTCGGATTCAATTTCTGTTAAAGCGGGACCGGAATCTGCGGTATCGGATCATCACTCGGATTGCATAATAAAACTCTGATTCGTATTTGCAGAAACAGGTCCTGAACAGACAGGTCCTGATGAACAGTATCGATTTGAACTGACCACAGGAGGTAACAGAAATTGGAAGAACGCCGGAATCAGATTGTAGAATTGATTAATCAGAAGGGGAATATCAGCTTTACGCAGCTGAAAGAGGCATTTCCCAATGTTTCCGAAATGACATTGCGCAGTGACCTGAAGGCACTGGATCAGGAAGGACGGATTGTACGTATCCATGGCGGAGCAAAATCGGTAGATGTGGTAGTGGGAACCGATGATCTGCTGGGACGCCGTTCCGGACGCAATCAGGAAGAGAAGAGACTGATTGCAAAAAAGGCAGTGGAGTTAATCGGAAACAATCGAACCATTTACCTTGACTCAGGAAGTACCACCACTGCATTGGCAAGGAGTATGAAGGATGAGCCCTGTCTGATCGTGACCAACAGCTTAAGCTGTGCCATGGAGCTCGCCCGACTGGAAAAGCCAAAGGTAGTTTTCCCCGGCGGTGTTTTCAACCGCTACAGCATGAGCATGTGCGGTGCACAAAGTATTCGAAGCATTCAGATGATCAATTTTGACATTATGTTTCTCGGTGTAACCAGCTATAGTACGGAATGTGGATTTACCTGTGGGATCGAAGAGGAAGCATGTTTGAAGCAGGAAGCAATGAAAAGGGCAGAACGAGTTGTGGTACTGATGGATTCAAGCAAGATCGGCTTCCGTCATCCCTTCACCATATGTGGTCTGGAAGATGTCGATGTCATCATTTCGGATGGAAAACTTCCGGTTGGTTTTCAGAAAGAATGCAGACTGGCCGGAGTTGAAATTTTTTAAATCAGTATACCGTTTTTATTAGATGAGGTGAACGAAAAAGGTTATCCGCTCTGATTCCATATGGGCAATGGAATCAGGCGGATAACCTTTTGTTTATGGTGGCGCCGCGCCTGAGGCACAGCGGTCTGAAATTACTGTCTCAGTTCCACGTTCAGTGTCTTGCCCAGTTTCTTCAGGATCGTTTTTACGTAACCATCCACAGATTCCGTTGTAAATTCCTCCTCATCGGGGGTGAACAGTACGGTGAATGCCATACTCTTCTTGTCGGCAGCAATCTGCTGTCCTTCGTATACGTCGAAGAGAGTGACGTTTGTTACAAACCGGCAGGCATCTTTAATACAGCTTTCCACTTCACCGCAGGTTACGGTTTTGTCCATGACCAGAGCCAGATCGCGTTTTTCTTCTGCAAACTTCGGCAGTGGCTGGAATACGGGAGAAATACCGTAGTAAGGATACAGACTCTTCAGATCGATTTCCATCACATATGCAGAAACACGCATGGATTCTTCTTTCTGAATTTCATAGGTTACCTTGCCCAGATAACCGATTTCCAATCCGTTGCAGCTGATGGATGCAGTCTGGTAAGGATGCAGGAACGGTTTCTGTGCTGCCTCGTAGGTGAATGTAAGATTGAGACAATCTGCAACGGTTTCTGCGATTCCCTTCAAAGTGAAGAAGGATTCATTTTTGCCGAAGATACCGACACAGAGGGTTTCCCTTTCATCCGGATAATCGGTCAGAGGCAGTTCACCGGGGATAAAACGATTGCCTACCTCGAAAATACGTCCATCCAGAATGCCGCGTTTCTGATTGCGGCCCATGGCGTGGATCATCTGAGGTGCCAGTGTGGTCCGCATCAGAGACAGATCCTCGTTGATGGGATTGATCAGGCGGATGGCATGTCTTTCCGGTGCATCGGGAGCAAATCCCATTTCATCCAGATCGGAAGGGGAGAAGAAGGAATAATGCATGCCTTCAAATACACCAACGCTGCACAGTGCTTTTTTGATTTTCAGTGTTGTTTTCTGAACCGGATTCAGACCGCCGAGAGTTACCTTTGCGGTGGGCATGAAAGCGGATTCGATATGATCATAACCATACATACGGATGACTTCTTCTGCAATATCCGGATAATCTTCCATGTCTTCACGATATGCGGGAACCTGAATGGTCAGCTCATCTCCATTGATTTCCGGAGCAAAATCCAGTCCCTTCAGAATGGTCAGAATTTCTTCTTCGGGAACGGTGATGCCGAGAACTCCATTGATTTTCCGGATGCTGGCTTTCATTTCTCTGGGTTCCAGAGAATTGCCTGTGTTGACATCTGCGTGGGTGGAAGAAACCTTGCCGCATTCCAGTTCTTCAATCAGATGAAGGGCACGTTTCATTGCCATGACGGTTGCATATTCGTCCACACCCTTTGCATATCTTGCACTGGAGTCAGAGGACTGACCCAGAGCACGGGAACTCTTACGGATGTTGTCACGGGCAAATTTAGCAGATTCAAACATAACTTCCGTGGTGGTATCGCGGATTTCTGAATTCAGACCTCCCATGATACCGGCCAGCGCCACGGGTTTCACACCGTCACAGATAACCAGATTGCTGGAAGATAAGGTAAATTCCTTTTCATCCAGTGTCACAATCTTTTCGCCTTCACCTGCACGTCTTACATTGATGGCATTTCCTTCCAGATAATTGCAGTCAAATGCATGCATGGGCTGTCCCAGTTCCTTCAGAATATAGTTTGTGATATCTACAATATTGGAAATGGAACCGATGCCCACCAGAGCCAGTCTCTTTTTCATCCATGCAGGAGATTCTTTAATCTGTACATCGTATACATAGTGTGCGCTGTAACGGGGGCAGAGGTCGGGAGCATCCACAGTCACCTGGAAGCCTTCTTTTTTCACTTCTGTTTCGGTATAGTCCAGTGCAGGCATTTTTACTTCCTTGCCCAGAACAGCAGCCACTTCCCTTGCAATACCGAAAATACTCTGGCAGTCCGGTCTGTTTGCAGTGATGGCAATATCAAAGAGCCAGTCGTTGAGACCGGTCAGTTCCTTTACATCTGCACCGATTTCGGTATCTTCCGGCAGAACCAGAAGACCATTGTAACCGGCACCGGGATACAGATCTTCACTCAGACCCAGTTCCACACCGGAACAGAGCATGCCGTGGGAAGCATAGCCGCGAAGCTTGCCCTTTTTGATGGTCATGACACCTTCCACGGTTTTATGATCTCTGGCTGTTGCATATACAGTGGCACCCACCAGTGCAACGGGATACTTGCCGCCGGCCTGTACATTATCGGCACCGCAGCAGATCTGCAGAGGTTCGTCTGCTCCAACATTTACCATACATACATGGAGATGGGTATCGGGGATGGGCTCACATGATTCCACATATCCAACAACAATGTTGCTGATATCCTTGCCAACCTGATACCGTTCTTCTACTTCAAAGCCACAGGAGAACAGTTTTTCCTCCAGTACTTCGGGCGTTACATCTATATCAACATATTCTTTCAGCCAGCTTAAAGGCACTAACATATCTGATTTCCTCCGTTCTTTAATCATCAATCTGATCCAGAACACGCAGATCAGATTCGAATAACAGTTTGATGTTATTGATTCCGTATTTCAGCATGGCAATACGCTCCAGTCCAAGACCGAAAGCAAAGCCGGAATACCGTTCGGAATCAATACCGCAGTTTTCAAGAACTTTTTTATTTACAACACCTGCACCCAGAACTTCAATCCAGCCGGTACCCTTGCAGAGACGGCATCCCTGGCCGCCGCACTGGAAACAGCTGACATCCACTTCTACGGAAGGCTCTGTGAAGGGGAAGTAGGAAGGACGAAGACGAGTGGTGGTATTTTCACCGAAAATCTGTTTTACGAACAGATCCAGCATACCCTTCAGGTCGCAGAGGGTGATGCCTTCGTCCACCACCAGACCTTCCATCTGGCTGAACATCGGTGAATGGGTTGCATCATCATCGGAACGGAATACCTTACCGGGAGAAATGATCTTGATGGGAGGTTTCTGGCTTTCCATTACGTGGATCTGACCTGCTGAAGTCTGTGTACGAAGCAGGAACTCCGGTGAAAGATAGAAGGTATCCTGCATATCACGTGCCGGATGATCCTGAGGGGTATTCAGAGCAGTAAAGTTATAGTAATCCTTTTCAATTTCAGTTCCTTCATATACAGAAAAGCCCATGGAAGCGAAAATATCAGTCAGCTGATTGCGGACTGTGGTAATGGGATGGAGATTACCATACCGTGTTCTCATGGCAGGCATGGAAATATCAATCTTTTCGCTTTCGTAACGTAACTTCTGTTCTTCAGCTTTTAATTTTTCATCCAGTTCATCAAAGAACTGACCTGCCCATTCCTTGGCAGCATTCACGGCTTTACCGAAATCCGCTTTCTGATCATTGGGGATGTTTCGCATCTCCTTCATCAGCTGGCCGATCTTGCCTTTTTTGGAATCCAGAAATGTTTTCCGGCATTCATATACGCTCCTGGAACTTTTCAGAGCATCTGCATTGTCCAGAATTTCCTGTTTAATGGAAGCAATCTTCTCATTTAATTCATTCAGATTCTGCATAACATGTATCCTTTCTAAAAAAATAAAAATGCAAATAAAAAATCCCATACTGAAATCAATCAGTATGGGACGAATCATCGCGGTACCACCCATATTCAGACATCACACAGGATGTCCGCACTCAAATATGCTTTCATGCAGCAACTACATCTGCTTAACGCACGATGACCTGTCGGCGGATCGTACTTTTCGCAGAACACTCCAATGCTGAAATTCATCCATACGACACCATCACACTTTCACCGATGTGCGACTCTCTGCAGGGACCACCTATGGACTACTTACACATTTTCACAGTAATACAAAATATATCACAGGAAAAAATGAAAGTCAAGAGAACAGCCCTTTTGATTTTGCATTTCAGCGGGGATTTTTGAATAAACTCGTCAGAATCTGTCATAAACTATACTGACTGCGTGAATTCTGTACGTTTGTCATGGAAACATGTAAATATGACAGGACAGGATTCGTTTGGAAAGAGAAACCTGGTTAACAGATTCCGAGAGTGCATAAAAGGAGAAAGGAGGGATCGGAATGAGCAGGAAGGAAAGAATGGATTGTGACGGATGCATCATTTCCGTGGAACTGCTTCATCAGCTGGCATCCGATCGTAAAATTGAAGAGATTAAACTGGAAGACAGTGTAAACGGATCGCAGATCAGAGGCTGTCAGGACTTCACGAGGGAATATGACCGGTGGGAGCTGGCATTCAATGACGGAGCAAGAATTCAGGTATATGTGTAAAAAACAAAATTCCTTCAGAAAAAAAACACAATTTTATCACAATCACCTGCTATCATGAACCATGTAAGAACAAAAGAAAACCATTTACAGAATACATGGAATGACACGGAAGCATACAGTGCAGAGAAATTCATCTGTATGATCCGGTCAGCAGCAGTGTATTCTATATATAAACACAGGAGGCTATGTTATGGGTGAATATGATAAATATACAGACGATGCAGATCGTTCTGCAGATTATGATTCTGAAAGGAATAATACAGAGATAAACAATGAATCCGGGTACCGCAGTGATTTTGGAAACAGCTACGTATCCTTCGAGCAGAGCACTTCCGGCTCCGGCAGCAGCAGTTTTCAGACCGAACAGGATGACAGGAAAAAGCGGAAGACAAAAGAACCAAAACGCGGAATGATCAAACGTGCAGCCGCCATCGCCCTTTCCGCTGTTTTGTTCGGCGGTGTGGCCGGCGGTGTAATGGTGGGCGTGCAGTATACGGCACAGAAAGCCGGTGTGGTTGCAGAATCCTCATCCGGCGGCACTGCAGCCATCAAAATTTCAGATACCGGCAGCGCAGGCTCTTCCGGTAATTCCGTTGGAAACGGAGCAGTGCTTGGCGATGTATCCGCCATTGTAGATAAGGTTCTTCCCTCGGTTGTTTCCATTACCAATACACAGATTTATCAGAACTATTCCAGCCAGTACGGCGGATACGGATGGCCTTATTTCTTCTTTGGGGGCAACGGATATGGAAATGGTTCCGGTGAATCACAGCAGGAGGTAACCGGCAGCGGCTCCGGTATCATCATCGGACAGAATGATGATGAACTGCTGATGGTAACCAATTATCATGTGGTAGAAGATGCCAGCTCACTGACCATTACATTTGTGGATGACACCACAGCAGAAGCAGCCTTAAAGGGCACGGATTCCGATAACGATCTGGCGGTTGTATCCGTAAAGCTTTCCGATCTTTCTGAAGAAACCAGAAATGCCATTAAGATTGCAACCATGAATACAAGTAATGACTGCAAGGTAGGTCAGGGTGTTGTGGCAATCGGCAACGCACTGGGTTACGGACAGTCCATTACCGTCGGTTATATCAGCGCCCTGAACCGTGAGGTAAAATCCTCCGATGGCACGTCCCGAAATCTGCTTCAGACCGATGCAGCCATCAATCCGGGCAACAGCGGCGGCGCACTGATCAATACCAATGGTGAAATCATCGGCATCAACTCTGCAAAATACAGTGACACCAATGTGGAAGGCATGGGATTTGCCATCCCGGTTTCTGCGGTCAGCGACATCATTAATGATCTGATGAACCAGAAAACAAAAGTGGAAGTGGCAGAAGAACAGAGAGGATATCTTGGCATTACAGGCGTTACCGTCGATTCCCAGATGTCCCAGAACCTGGATATGCCCAGAGGTGTGTATGTATACTCCATCCCGGAAAATGGTGCAGCAGCAGGAACCGACCTGCAGCCGAAAGACATCATCACCAAAATAGACAGCACCAAAGTTCAGAGCATGTCCGATCTGCAGGACGCACTGAAATACTACTCCAAAGGAGAAACAGTTACACTGACGGTATCCAGACTGTCAGGCACACAGTATGAAGAAATCAAGGTTGAACTGACCCTTGGCGGACAGATAAAAGAATAAGCAGACGTTGATCTGCGTGGAAATCATACAGGACAGACACAGTTTACAGATATTTGTGAACCGTGCCTGTCTTTATTTTATTTTTGTTTTACTTGTTATAAGTGCCAAAATCCGTTATACTGAACGGGTAAGTTTTCGGAGGATAAAGATATGGATAATAAAGATAATAATAGAGATAAAAACAGTTATGAGCATTTCTGCATTATGTGCCGGCGGTCGGAAAGCACAGCCGGCAAACTGATGGAAATGCCCGGACCAATGTATGTATGCAGTGACTGCATGAAAAAAGCCTTTGAATCATTTCAGAATTCCGGGCTGAGTTATACAGACCTGATCAATATGTCAAAGATGATGAATATCCCCGGTATGGACAGTATGTTCTCCGGTATGAATCCTGATTTTGCAGAAAAAATGTCTGATTTTATTAAAATGCAGAAGCCGTCAGAGGCAGTAAAGATGCAGAAGGATGAAGGCAATAAAGTGAAATCAGCCGATGAAAAAGCAGAAACAGAAGTCTCAGATGAAACATCAGATGTAAAAACCGAGATATCAGATGCAGAATCAGGAAAAAGTAAGCCTGAGACATCGGATACGGATAAGAAGGCATCCGATGCAAAAGAAAAAACAGAAACATATCGCCATGGTGGGGACTCGATTATGGACGCGGTGGCGGATGCAGTGGCTGCAGCATTGGCCGGTGATGGCGATATGGATATTGAAGTGATCGAACCGGGTTCCGATGAGCCGGAAAAGACAGAAAAATCCGATAAGGGAAAAGGTCTTCACAATATCCGCATGATGTTTATGAATCCGTTCCAGCAGCAGGAAGATGACAAATTCCGGATCAAACGAAAAACAGAGGAAGAAAAGGAAATGGAACGAAAGAATTTTGATGTACGCTCCATTCCGGCTCCTCATCAGATCAAGCAGCAGCTGGACGAGTATGTGGTTGGTCAGGAAAAAGCGAAGAAAGCCATCTCTGTGGCAGTATACAACCATTACAAGCGGGTATATGCCGACAATTCAGACGGAATTGAAATTGAAAAATCCAATCTGCTGATGCTTGGACCCACAGGCAGCGGTAAAACCTATCTGGTAAAGACCCTGGCCCGTCTGCTGGATGTTCCGCTTGCCATTGCAGATGCCACTTCCCTGACAGAAGCCGGATACATCGGTGATGACATTGAAAGTGTTATTTCCAAACTTCTGGCGGCAGCAGGCAACGATGTGGATAAGGCAGAACACGGTATTGTGTTCATTGATGAAATTGATAAAATTGCCAAAAAGAAGAACACCACAAGCCGTGATGTCAGCGGAGAATCGGTTCAGCAGGAACTTCTGAAGATGCTGGAGGGTACTAAAGTGGAAGTGCCTGTCGGCGGCAGCAATAAAAACATGATGGTTCCCACCACTACAGTGGACACCAATCATATTCTGTTCATCTGCGGCGGTGCCTTCCCGGAACTGGAGCGCATTATCCGGGAACGTCTGACGAAGAATAACTCCATCGGTTTCGGTGCAGAACTGTTCAATCCGGACAACTCCACCGAAGGAGAACTGCTTTCCAGAGTTACGATTGAAGATCTTCGTTCATTTGGTATGATTCCCGAATTCCTTGGACGTCTTCCGGTTGTGGTAACACTGGATTCCCTGTCGGAAGAATTCCTGATCCGGATTCTGACGGAACCGAAGAATGCAATTGTCAAACAGTATCAGAAACTGTTTGCCATGGATGAGGTGAAGCTGGAATTTGAAGAAGATGCCCTTCGGATTGTTGCAAAGCGTGCACTGGAAAGAAAGACGGGAGCCAGAGCGCTGCGTGCGGTTCTTGAAGAGTTCATGCAGGATATTATGTACGAAATCCCCAAAGATCCCAACATCGGCGAAGTGACAATTACAGCAGACTACCTTGAGAATAAAGGCGGTCCTCTGATTCATTTCCGCGGATTATAGTACTATGAAGAAATTATACGGCGTAATATAGCCGGATATTTATTATTCGATGTATCAGGAAAACCGTGGATATATGCACATAAAAAAGCCTTTTCCGACATATACTGTCTGAAAAAGCGCAGGTGCATGTCATGGCTGTTTCAGAAACCTGTCAGGAGAAGATCCTGTCAGAAGATTATATGGATTTTATTACCGGAGAGGAATGGCTTCCACAGCTTGCAGAAACCAGTCTCTCCGGTTTTTGCGTGCAGGAAGCGGACTCGGATCTGAGCATTCTGTATCTGGACCGGAACCGGGCAGCTCCCATTCGTTCGGGCAATTATTTTTACGAAAACATTCCGTCCCTTTTCATTCCCCTGTCCACCTCGGCCTTAAACGCAGCCGGTATTTTTCAGGCAGCAGAGCAGCCGGTTCTGAATCTTCAGGGACAGGGGGTAATCATTGCCTTTGCGGATACAGGAATTGACTACACCCTTCCGGCTTTTCGGGATGAATTCGGCAATACAAGAATACTCCGTATATGGGATCAGACGGTGCAGTCGGGAAGTCCGCCGGAAGGACTGGATTATGGAACGGAGTTTACTTCCGATGAAATCAATAAAGCACTTCGGTCAGATAATCCGCGAAGTATTGTGAACACCACGGACTATAACGGACACGGCACCTTCACAGCAGGCGTTGCCGCCGGGAGCAGAATTGAAAAAGACGGACAAAAGTATCAGGGAGCAGCTCCTTTATCGGATATTGTGGCTGTAAAACTGAAACCCGCCAAACAATACCTGAAGCAGTACTACAGGGTACCGGATCAGGCACTGGTATTTCAAGAAAATGATATTATGCTGGCCCTGCGGTATTTCAGGGATATTCAGAAAGAGTTTAATCGCCCTCTTGTGGTCTGTTTTACCCTTGGAACCAACCAGGGAGGTCATGAGGGCGGCTCTTTGCTGGGTCTGATGCTGCAGCGGATGGCCAGAAGATATCACAGTGCCGTGATTTGTGCCGCAGGAAACGAAGCGGTTCGTTCTCACCACTATTATGGTTCCGCCTATTCGGAGGAAGTTCCCGATGTGGTGGAACTTCAGGTGGGCGAAGAGGAATATGGATTTACCATGGAAATCTGGCCGGATCAGTCAGAACTGGTTACACTGTCCCTGGTTTCTCCCAGCGGTCAGCAGACAGAACGTCTGAACACAAGACCGGGATTGGGGAGGAGGCTGACCTTTGTGCTGGAAGGAACGGCGGTGACTGTGGATTTCTGGTTTAATACAGCGGGAACCGGAAGTCAGATCATTACACTGCGGTTTGACCGGCCTGCTCCGGGCCTGTGGCGGCTGATGATTTACAGTGTCCTGAATTACAACGGTGGATTTCATATCTGGCTGCCGGCAGAAAATCTGATCCGGCCGGATACTGTTTTTTTAAGGCCGGATGTGGATGTGACCTTAACCGACCCATCGGCGGAAGAACATGTCATTACGGTGGGAGCCTATGATCATGTGAATGGAAGCATCTATCTGCAGTCCGGTCGGGGAAACAACCGGATCGGACAGCAGAAGCCTACCATAGCTGCCCCGGGAGTGGCGGTAGAAGGCCCTTCTTCGGCCAGTATCAGCGGATATGAAGCAAGAACCGGTACCAGCGGTGCAGCAGCCATAGCGGCCGGTGTAGCGGCTTCTCTGTTTACCTGGGGCGCTGTAAATGGGAATCTGCCTGCCATGACCGGTACAACCGTAAAATTTTTTATGATTATCGGTGCGGAACAGTCTGCAGCCGGCAAATATCCCAATAAAGAATGGGGCTACGGAACACTGAATCTGTATCGGATTTTTGAGGAACTGAGCCGATTGTAACTTTTCCGAATTCATTGCCAAATCGCTGCAATTGCCGATTTGAATGTATCTTTCTCTGAACACAGCAGGCGGAATGGCCAAAAATTTCTTGCCATATGCTTTCATTCGTACTATAATCGCAAACGATAGCCGCGCCCCGGCGTGTGCGGAACCGTTAATATGATACCAACTATTCCAGGGAGGAATACAGTTTATGAAAACAACAAGAGAAGATGTGAGAAACGTTGCAATTATTGCACATGTTGATCATGGTAAAACAACGCTGGTGGATCAGCTTCTGCATCAGAGCGGTATTTTCCGTGAAAATCAGGAAGTGGCTGAGCGGGTTATGGACTCCAATGATCTGGAAAGAGAAAGAGGAATTACAATCCTTTCGAAAAATACAGCAATTAATTATAAAGATGTGAAGATCAATATCGTAGATACCCCCGGTCATGCAGACTTCGGTGGAGAAGTGGAACGTGTACTGAAAATGGTAGACGGCGTTATTCTCGTGGTGGATGCTTACGAAGGCGCCATGCCCCAGACCAGATTTGTACTGAGAAAGGCACTGGAACTGAATCTTGCCGTTATGGTATGCATCAATAAGATTGACCGTCCCGATGCCCGTGTGGATGATGTGGTAGATGAGGTACTGGATCTGTTTATCGAACTGGATGCTTCGGAAGAACAGCTGGACTGCCCGTTTATTTATGCATCTGCAAAAGGCGGCTTTGCTTTAAGGGAAATGGAGGATGAGCCGAAGGATATGTGTCCGCTGTTAGACACCATTCTGGAGTATATTCCTGCCCCTCAGGGTGATCCGGAGGCACCGACACAGATGCTGATCAGCACCATTGATTATAACGAATATGTGGGCCGTATCGGCGTCGGCAAGGTGGAAAACGGTACGCTGAAAAGCAATCAGGAGGTTGTAATTGTCAATCATCACGATGCAGACAAGAAACTGAAAGTGAAGATCAGCCGCATGTACAAATTTGACGGTCTGAACAAAGTGGAAGTGGATACGGCCGGCATCGGTGATATCGTAGCCATTTCCGGTATTGCGGAAATTCATATCGGTGATACTCTGTGCTCACCGGAGGCACCGGAAGCCATTCCTTTCCAGAAAATTTCCGAACCGACCATTGCCATGCAGTTTATGGTGAATGACAGTCCTTTTGCCGGTCAGGAAGGGAAATTTGTTACTTCCAGACATTTAAGGGACCGTCTGTACCGTGAACTGAATACCGATGTCAGCCTGCGTGTGGAAGATACCGATACCACAGAAGCCTTTAAAGTCTCCGGCAGAGGCGAGCTTCATCTGTCCATCCTCATTGAAAATATGAGACGTGAGGGCTATGAATTTGCTGTCAGCAAGGCAGAGGTCCTGTATAAAGAAGATGAAAAAGGTCATTTACTGGAACCCATGGAACAGGTTTACATCGATGTGGATGAGGAATTTTCGGGCAATGTAATCCAGAAGCTGAGCCAGAGAAAGGGCGAACTGGTCGGCATGAACAGCAATGGTATGGGCGGAACCAGACTGGAGTTTCTGATTCCTTCCAGAGGGTTGATCGGATATCGCGGTGAATTTATGACAGATACCAGAGGTACCGGTGTCATGAATACGGTATTTGACAGCTATGCACCTTTTAAAGGGGAAATCACCTACAGAAAGCAGGGATCTCTGATTGCTTTCGAAACTGGTGAGAGCATCACATACGGTCTGTTTAATGCACAGGAAAGAGGTCAGCTTTTTATCGGACCCGGTGAAAAGGTTTATGCCGGTATGGTAATCGGTCAGAACGGAAAGGGTGTGGACATTGAAGTAAATGTCTGCAAAAAGAAACAGATGACCAATACCCGTGCATCCGGTTCCGACGATGCACTGCATCTGGTTCCGCCCAAAATCATGAGTCTGGAACAGGCGTGTGAATTTATTGATACAGATGAACTTCTGGAAGTCACACCTAAAAATCTGCGAATCCGTAAAAAGATTCTTGATGCAGCCACCAGAAAGAAAATGGCAGCCCGCAGTAAAAACAGTTAAAGGAATCATCTGCTGAGAATTCTGACGGCCCGGCAGTCGGTTGACTGTCGGGCAAAAATTTCTTATTTACTTGTCATTTCCACCTTGAAAAACCACGTCTGTTTTATTATAATTAAAGGTGAATTTCCGAAATCAGATTCAGATTCGGAACTATACTTTATGATAAAGATTATAAGTCTATTGATATATATATTTACTGCCGTGCAAGGATACGGCATACGGAACGATATGGTATATAATTGGATCGGATCAGGCAGTTGATGAGCCTGATGCCGTAGAATCGTCTGCTGAATCAGAAGGAGGAAGAAAAGAAGCAGACGGACTATAATACTGCTTACAGAACATTGCATGGAATCGGAGTACAGCCTCAGGGCAGGGCAGTCAGAGGAACTGCCAATTATCAGTTTTTTTTCGGGTACGGAAAGATTCCGCTGGTTTATGCTTTTGCAATGTTTGGAAAACGGTCGGATACATTTGCAGTACGACGCAGAAACGGCCGATAGGATTAGGAACAGACAGAAGAATTGGATTAACAGAACAGGTGGTATTGAATTGACAGGGAAAAATTATGATCAGATTGTGGAGTATATTCTTGCAAATCAGGAGAAGTTCTACAGGCTGGCATATTCATATATAAAGAATCAGGACGGTGCGATGGATGCAGTTCAGAATGCAATCTGCAGAGCACTGGAGAAAAGTGATAGTTTACGTGATATCAATGCGGTTAAAACATGGTTTTACAGAATTCTGGTAAATGAGTGTCTGATGTATATCAGAAAGCATGAGAAAGAAATCCCCATTGATTCAGGAGACTGGGATGGTTTTGGAGACCGTGTGTATATTGAGTCTGCATTTGAGCCGGATGACGGAATCAGCAAAATGCTGGATCGGCTTGGCTCCGAGGTGAAGACCATTATTTTGCTTTATTATTTTGAGGAGCTGACATTAAAGGAGATTTCAGAGATAACACAGACCAATCTGAATACAGTGAAATCACGGTTATACAGCGGCCTTCGGAAGCTGAAGGGTATCATAAAGGAGGATTCGGATTGAGCGATCTAGAAGCGTGTATGTCGGATTGTGATGCCTTTTTTGCAGAGGCAAAAAACTGGTATCAGTCAATCCGTATACCGGGGGAACTCAATACAAGAGTCAGAGCAGTGATTGAGTCAGACTATGAGAGAAAGAAGACGGTTCAAATGATATCAGAAACTGACGTGAATGATTCTGAGCATATCAGACAGTTTAATCTGTCAGTGAATAAATAGGGAGATACATTATGAAGAAAGTAGTAAAGTTTGGCGGAAGTTCTCTTGCCAACGCCGAACAGTTTAAAAAAGTCGGATCCATTATCCGAAAAGAAGAAGCAAGACGTTACGTGGTACCTTCTGCTCCCGGAAAGCGTTTTTCCGGCGATACAAAGGTTACTGACCTTCTGTATCAGTGCTATGGAAAAGCAGAAACAGATGAGGACTTTGAAGATATATTAAGGGAAATCCACAGCCGTTATCAGGAGATTATCGACGGATTGGAAATCGAGCTTTCACTGGATGATGAATTTGACGTGATTCGCCGCAATTTCCGTGAAAAAGCAGGTGCTGATTATGCTGCTTCCAGAGGTGAATATCTGAACGGCATTATTATGGCAGAGTATCTGGGCTATACGTTTCTGGATGCAGCAAAGTATATTACATTCAAAGACGACGGTACATTTGATGACGTGACAACCCAGGAAAAGCTTTCCGCATGTCTGGAACAGGTGGAAAAAGCAGTAATTCCCGGTTTCTACGGTGCATATAAAGACGGCAGAGTCAAGACCTTTTCCAGAGGCGGTTCCGATGTGACCGGTTCCATTGTGGCAAAAGCCTGCAATGCAGATATCTATGAAAACTGGACGGATGTATCCGGTTTCATGGTGACGGATCCCAGAATTGTGAAAAATCCTGAGATCATTGAAACTATTACCTACCGGGAACTGCGGGAACTGGCTTACATGGGTGCAAGTGTTCTGCATGAGGATGCAATTTTCCCCGTCAGAAAAGCCGGTATTCCCATCAATATCCGCAATACCAATGCACCGGATGACAGGGGTACCATGATCGTGGCAAACACCTGTTATAAGCCCAAATTTGCGATCACAGGCATCGCAGGCCGCAAGGGCTTCACGTCCATCAGCATCGAAAAGGATATGATGAATTCGGAAATCGGTTTCGGCAGACGTGTTCTTTCGGCATTTGAAAAGGCAGGAATTCCTTTTGAACATATGCCCTCAGGAATTGATACCATGACCGTGTTTGTCAACCAGCATGAATTTGAAGAACATGAGCAGATGATTCTTTCTGAAATCCGCCGCCTGTGTGAACCGGATCTGGTTGAACTGGAAACCGATCTGGCACTGGTAGCAGTGGTAGGACGCGGTATGAAGAAAAACAAAGGAATCGCAGCAAGGGTATTTGCAGCGCTGGCTCATGCAGGTGTCAACATCAAGATGATCGACCAGGGTTCCAGCGAAATGAATATTATCGTTGGCCTTGAAAGCAGAGATTTTGAAGCCGCTGTACGGGCTATTTATGATGTATTTGTAAACATGGAACTGTAATTGGAAATTCTGTTGGAAAGACTCTCCTGTTTACTTTATGTATTTAAATCGATGCATGGTTTGTTATTGACATCTATCAATAATTGATATATAATTTTCACAACGTTTCGTCAAAGGCGGTGAAACCCCGAGGGGGTGTCACCGCCTTTTTTGCGTTATCAGAGAACTGCAAAACAATCCGATTTGTTATGCCGGCAACATAAAAGGAAGCAGTTCTGTTATCAGTATTTTGGTTCTATGCAACTATAGAGTGGGGGAATTTTTTATGGCAGCTTATGAACTTGCATTTATTGATCCGGTACAGCCGTATTTACTTCAGAAAACACATAGATATTATAAATATCAGGTCTACCACAGAGGCATTCAGGAATTTTTCGGTTTCTGCACATATGGAGAAACCGAAGCCAATGAGGATGGTATGATTTCATTCCGTATGGTACCCGACGTGGGAATTCAGACACTTATCACATGCAGACAGAACCATTTTTCCATGCTTACCCTGGAGCCCGGTGCAGAACAGACCAATGTGGAACTGTACCCTGACACAGAATATTTTGGGATTCGATTCATTCCCGGTATCTCCGAATTTGTTGAAGAATTTCTGATGGATAATCATTTTTATGAAGAAATCCGGAAACAGTTTATGGAAGAAAGTGGTTTTACCCAGAGATGCAGAATTTTCAAATGCATCTTTGAAGAATTTCTGAATAACAGGGGAGAGCACAATCTGAACTCTCAGGTACCTTCCATTTATGCCTTGATCAGCAACAGCAACGGAGATATCCGCATCGATGAACTGAGCAGACATCTCGGCTATTCTCAGCGATATATGAGCAAGATGATCAAAGCAGAGTTCGGAATGTCACCCAAGACTCTCTGCAAATATATCAAATTCCAGAAATCACTGGAATATCTCGGTTACCGCAGTGATATGGACATTACAGAGGTATCCAATGCATTGGGATATTATGATCAGTCCCATTTTGTAAAGTATTTCAAAGAATTTACCGGAGTGACTCCCAGAAATTACGTTAGCATGATCCGCAGCAATAAGATTTATCAGAAAATTGAAAATGTGGGAAAAGTGCAGATCGATTATCATCATAAAGAAACATTCACTTCCAGAGAATGGAAAAACCTGTTTCTGGCAGAGTAAACCAGTATAACATAAAGTTTATTAGTATGGCTTATTCTAATCTCATTATAAAAAGGGGCAGACGCACAAACTTCAAAAAATGTGTCATGCCTCTTTTTATCTTTTATCGACAGTTCACTTTTACTTGCGATTCCATGAAAGTTCCGCTATACTTGTTTTGTGTGATACAGGGAGATGGCCATGTGTTTTGCGGTTATATGAAGCACATGGCCCATATCCCGCAGAGCGGAGAGAGCGAACGGATTCGAACAGACAGCTTTTTTCTGGCAAATTGAAGCCGACGCAGGATCTCCGTAAGCGTCAATTTGATATGAAAGAAAAACAGACGCATAATACAATGTACGATTAGACCCCTTATCCTATGGTCAACAGGCTCTGAGAGTACATTACAAGTATATGGAGGTATTATTATATGGCGGATACAATCAATAAAATCGACTGGCATGACAGAAAACATTTTATGTGGTTTCCCTTCAGTTTTACAGTATATGAAGTGGGAAATGAAAGACTCTATCAGAAAACCGGTCTGTTCAACACAAAGTATGATGAAGTCCTTCTCTATCGGATTATGGACCTGACACTGCAGCGTACATTTCTGCAGAAACTGTTCGGCACCGGTACACTGATTCTGAAATGCAAAGTGGATTCATCCGGTGAGATTGAACTGAAAAACATCAAAAATCCCATCGAAGTAAAAAACATGCTCTCCAATATGATTGAAGAAGTTCGTGAAAAACGCCGCGTGGTCGGAAAAGAATTTTATGGCAATGAATTTTCCATGCATGATGAAGATTGCTGCGACGACATGGATGATATCAGATAATATAAACTTTTTTACAGACTGAATCGGCGCGAAATTATGCAAGCGCCGATTGAAAAGAAATGGAACAGGTATTGATATGAAAAAGATAATCAGCCGAAGCCGAGTCTGTTTGCTTCTTCTGTGCTTATTACTCAGTATGACAGCTACGGTATTTGGCGGCTGTACAGCAACAGATATCACATCGGAAAGCACAGCAGAGATTACATCAGAACAGAATCGACAGAATCAGATAAACACAGACGAATCACAGCAGCAGGCGGATTCAGAAAGTGAAATGCTTTCAGCCGATCCGTCGGATTCGGAGTCCCGGGAAGAAACCGGAGAATCAGAAACTGAAGCAAATGGCGCTGCAATCACAGAGGACGGTACATACACCTCTGCCGATGAAGTAGCCGAATACATACACCTTTACGGACATCTTCCTTCCAATTACATCACAAAAAAGGAAGCAGAAAGCCTTGGATGGGAAAGTTCCAAAGGAAATCTCTGGGATGTTGCACCGGGAAAAAGCATAGGCGGAAGCCGGTTTGGAAATTATGAAGGAGAACTCCCCGATGCCCAGGGCCGCAAATGGTATGAATGCGACATTAATTATGAGGGAGGATACAGAAACTCCGAGCGAATTGTATATTCCAATGATGGACTGGTGTATTATACCAATGATCACTATAAGACATTTAAGCAGTACTATTAAATGATACAGAGGGCAAAAGAAAAGGACAGGCATTATGAGGATATGCCTGTTCTTTTCTTTTGCTGTGTTTATGCTGCCCAAAAACCACCTTCAATGCGGAGCAGGTGGTCCTGATGGCATGTTTACTGCAGCAATTTTCTGCCCTTCCAGACCGAATAGATTCCATTGGCAATCAGCAAACCATAAAAACCGGACAAACCAACCGTTAATGATTGTGCGATGCCAAATATATTATTATCTGCAAGAATCTTTGAAGTGTATATCATCGCGATACAGAGAATCACACCCAGAATTACAGTCAGCCATCCCCTGGTGACAAGTTCCTTGACAATGGCTCTCTTTTCCTGCTGTGCAATGACGGCAATATCCAGAACGGCCTGTTCCCTGGGGGTATTTTCTATACCCAATAACTCTGTTACAGAAATCTGCAGTGCATCTGCCAATTGCTCCAACAGGGCGATATCTGGAAAATTCAGCCCCCGTTCCCATTTACTGACCGCTTTGTCGGTTATGTTGAGCAATTCCGCCAGCTCCCTCTGAGTCATTCCTTTTTGCTTTCTGCATTCGGAAATCTTCTTACCAATATATGAAGCATCCATTTATCTCACCTCCTGATTTCATCATATGATGCAAGGGTTCACCCCCTTTTTCTCTTAACATCATCATATAATAGTTTATAAGAGAAGTCACTCGACAAAAAGTAGAATCAGCAAAAACAACTGAAGAAAGCAGAAAAAGCAGAAGAAGCCAGAGAAATTGGATAAAGAAGCCGTGGAAGCATCTGAAATATCCAAAAACTGACAGGGATGAGCCGAGAAAGGAGGAGAAACCGGAGAGATTGGCCAAAGAAGCTGAGAAGTATCTGAAATATCCAGAACCCGCCAGAGGAGAGCGGGAAAAGCAGAAAAAGCTGAGGAAATTGGCCAAAGAAGCTGAGAAAGCATCTGAAATATCCAAAACCCGACGGGAGAGAGAAGCGGGAGAAGCCGTAGAAAGAAAAATCTCAAGATTCAGAAAAATATTTCTTGACTTTTATGATATAAGTGTTATATTAGTTGTAGAACAAAACAACAAAGTAAGTTTCAAGACCCCTGTATTATATCCGGGGGGAAAGGAGCGTTTATGAATATCAACAAGTTTACACAAAACTCCATTCAGGC
Source organism: Lachnospiraceae bacterium (assembly GCA_022781515.1). GTDB lineage: Bacteria > Bacillota > Clostridia > Lachnospirales > Lachnospiraceae > TWA4. The sequence continues at coordinate 15,209 of JALETI010000089.1, read as the reverse complement.
AGTTCAGAATTGTGAGAAGCTGGCATATGATTTTGGTAATCAGGAGATTGATCAGGAACATTTGATGTACAGTCTTCTGGAGCTGGATCAGAGTCTGATCCTTCGTATGATAGAGAAGATGGAGATCAATGCAGAACATTTTACAGATAAAGTCAGACAGCTGATTGAGAAGCGTGTCAAGGTATCCGGTGGAAAGGTTTATATCAGCCAGTCGCTGAATCAGGCACTGCTTCATGCAGAGGATGAGGCAAAACGGATGGGTGATGAATATGTTTCCGTAGAGCACCTGTTTTTAGCTATGCTGGAAGAACCCAATCAGGCCATGAAACTTCTTTTCCGGGAGTACGGTATCACAAGAGAGCGTTTCCTTCAGGCACTTTCCACAGTCAGAGGAAATCAGAGAGTAACATCGGATAATCCGGAGGTTACCTATGATACGTTAAACAAATACGGTGTGGATCTGGTGGATCGGGCTTCCAAACAGAAGCTGGATCCGGTTATCGGCCGTGACAGTGAGATCCGTAATGTAATCCGGATTCTGTCCCGTAAGACAAAGAACAATCCGGTTCTGATCGGTGAACCCGGTGTCGGCAAAACTGCTGTGGCAGAAGGTCTGGCCCAGCGAATTGTTCGCGGTGATGTGCCGGAAACTCTGAAAGATAAGACGATCTTTTCACTGGATATGGGTGCACTGGTGGCCGGTGCCAAGTACAGAGGTGAATTTGAAGAGCGATTAAAGGCGGTTCTGGATGAAGTAAGAAAAAGTGAAGGCCGCATTATCCTTTTCATTGATGAGCTGCACACCATTGTCGGTGCAGGTAAAACAGACGGTGCCATGGATGCAGGCAACATGCTGAAACCCATGCTGGCCAGAGGAGAACTGCATTGTATCGGTGCAACGACTCTGGACGAATACAGAAAGTATATTGAAAAGGATGCAGCACTGGAACGTCGTTTCCAGCCGGTCATGGTGGATGAACCTACAGTAGAAGATACCATCTCCATTTTGCGTGGTATTAAAGATCGCTATGAAGTATATCATGGTGTAAAGATTACAGACTCCGCCCTGGTCAGTGCAGCAACTCTTTCCCATCGTTATATCACCGACCGTTTCCTTCCGGATAAGGCAATTGACCTGGTGGATGAAGCCTGCGCGTTGATTAAGACCGAGCAGGATTCCATGCCGGCAGAGATGGATGAAATGAGACGTAAGATTATGCAGCTGGAAATCGAAGAAGCTGCATTGAAGAAAGAAACCGACAGACTGAGTATGGAACGTCTGGAAGCACTTCAGAAAGAACTGGCAGATCTGCGGGAAGAATTTTCCGGAATGAAAGCCAGCCTGGATAATGAACGAGCATCCGTTGAAAAACTGAAAAAACTCCGCGAAGAAATCGATGCTGTGAACAATGATATTCAGACGGCACAGCAGAATTACGATCTGAATAAGGCAGCAGAGCTCATGTATGGTAAGCTGCCTCAGCTGAAAAAACAGCTGGAAATTGAAGAAGAGCAGGTAAAGAAAAAAGATCTTTCTCTGATCCATGAAGCAGTAACCGATGAAGAAATTTCACGTATTGTATCCAGATGGACCGGTATTCCGGTTGCAAAACTGACCGAAAGTGAAAGGAACAAAACCCTGCATCTGGACGAGGTACTGCATGAACGAGTCATCGGTCAGGATGAAGGCGTGTCCATGGTAACGGAGGCAATCATCCGATCCAAAGCAGGTATCAAGGATCCGGATAAACCCATTGGTTCTTTCCTGTTCCTGGGACCTACCGGTGTCGGTAAGACCGAACTGGCAAAAGCATTGGCAGAAAGTCTGTTTGACGATGAATCCAATATGGTTCGTATCGATATGAGTGAATATATGGAGAAGTTCTCCGTATCCAGACTGATCGGAGCGCCGCCCGGATATGTTGGTTATGATGAAGGCGGACAGCTTACAGAAGCAGTCCGGAGAAAACCGTATTCCGTTGTTCTTTTCGATGAAATTGAAAAGGCACATCCGGATGTGTTTAATGTACTGCTGCAGGTACTGGATGACGGTCGTATTACAGACTCTCAGGGCAGAACCGTTGATTTCAAAAACACCATTCTGATCATGACATCCAATCTGGGCTCATCCTGGCTTCTGGATGGCATAACAGAAGATGGTGAAATCAGTGAGAAAGCCAGAGAAATGGTTACACAGGAACTGCGTACACATTTCCGTCCGGAATTCCTGAACCGTATTGATGAAACCATTATGTTCAAACCGCTTACCAAAGACAACATCGGTGGAATCATCCGTCTGATGATGAAGGATACCAACCGTCGTCTGGAAGAAAAGCAGCTTCAGGTGGAACTGACAGCAGACGCAGAAGCTTATGTAATTGAACATGGATATGATCCTGTCTACGGTGCACGTCCTCTGAAGAGATTCCTTCAGAAACATGTGGAAACACTGGCTGCACGAATCATCCTCAGTGGCAATATCAGTGCAGGTGATACCATTCAGATCGGTGTCAATGGAGACCAACTGGATGCTGTAGTAATCCATGAACCGGAAGTAATTGGATAAATCAGATATCTGAAAATGTTTGCTTTGCAGTCCGAATCCGGCGCCAGATCTTCACTGGCGTCGATTGGAATGGAAGAAAAACAGGAGCTGATCTTGTGTATATTCCTGTATCATATGGATATGGAATAGCAGAAGAACAGCTCCTTATTTTTTATAATTGAGACAATCCCAATTCGCCCCACCTCCCCTGCCTTCATTTTGAAAATGTGTCAGATTTTCAGTTTTTTGTAAAACTGAGGGTGCTTTGTTGTAATTATAACAAAATTCCGTTATAATAAATATGTTGTAACGGTTCCATCCCATCCGTACTTTTCACAGAAATCCCGGATGCGGAAAAGCCGGATACAATTTCAGCCGGTCACGTTCTGACAGCAGAATGTGTGTGAGTTGAAATATAATAAGAAAGGAAGCAGATGTTATGAAGGTTTGCCGGGAAAGAAGCAGAGAAAGAAGCAGGCATTTGATGGCATCTGTTTTGGAGGATAAACAACATGAGTGATCAGGACTGGTCCCGGATGGGGGATGAAATAAAGGATGCAGTACAGTCCGCCATAGAAACAGGTGATTTTACCAATCTGAGTGACACGGTACGTATAACTGCCGGTCAGGCACTGGACAAGCTTCAGGATATTCTGAATGAAAATCAGAAGCGGGCATCCGAACGCATGCAGAACGGTCAGGCGAATCCGGAAAGCAGGAGCAGTTACCGCAACAGCCTGCACGATATCAGGGATGCGTATGGACAGGCAAGAAAGAATACAAAACGTACAAACAACAGTCTGGCTCCCAAATCATTTTTTTCACGGTACCGTGATCGATTTGCTGCCCCGACGTCCATCACTTCCGGCGGCACAGCTCTGTCGGTGGTCGGCGGACTGATCGGAGGAGGATGCGGCATTGCCCAGATTACTCTGGGAACGATTATGGCATTTTCGCAGGGAGTTATTTTCAGTGGACTGGGACTGGCATCCGCTATTCTGACGCCCTTTACAATTGGAGGACTGGCGATGCTTGCAGCAGGAACCAGACGTCTCGGCCTTGCAAAACGATATAAAAAGTATGTTGCTGTCATCGGTGAAAAAGAGTACTGTTCCCTGGAGGATCTGCGTTTTGCATCAGGGATTCAGGAAAAGAAGATTGTGAAGGATCTGCAGAAGATGATTGATAAAGGATGGTTCCGGCAGGGGCATCTGGATCAGCAGCAGACCAGCCTGATTGTTACGAACCAGGCATTCAGTCAGTACCTGGATGCACAGAAGGAATATCAGAGAAGAGAGGCCATTGCAGTCAGAGAAAAAGAAGATGGCATTCAGTCAGCAGACAGTAAAACAGTCAGTCGGGGCACATTGAGTCAAAATGCATCACATGGCAATCATAATCTTTCTCCTGAAGTACGAGCAGTAATTGATGAGGGATATGATTATCTGAAGCAGATGCGTGACTGCAATGATGCAATTCCCGGCGTTGAAATATCCGAAAAAATTTCCAGGATGGAAAGAGTATGCGGACAGATATTTGAAAGGGTGGAAGAACATCCGGAGCTTTTGGATGAACTTCGGAAATTTATGAAATATTACCTGCCGACAACGATTAAGCTTCTGAAGGCTTATGAGAATCTGGACCAGCAGGAAGTACAGGGACCGAATATCCGGAAATCTAAAGCAGATATAGAAGCAACATTGGATACCATCAACCAGGCATTTGAAAATCTGCTGGACGGTTTCTTTGAAACCACAGCAGTTGATATTAAATCAGACATTTCGGTAATGGAAACGCTGATGACCCAGGAAGGACTTCTCCATCAGGAAATGAAGTAAAGCAGCATAAAACCGATATGGACTTCTCCATCAGGATATGAAGAGTGTGGCATATAAACCGATATGGACTTTACAGGAAGGAAACAGAATCGATATGGATAGGAATAACGATAACAGTATCATGGAAGATATGATGAAACCGGCATCTGCACCTGTTGTGGAAAATGCAGATTACGTTGAGGTAACAACTGCTGAACCGGAGAAAACAGATGCGATTGCAAGTATGATGCAGTCGGTATATGAACCGAAGCAGGAAGTACAGGCAGCTCCGGAAAGTAAGCCGGCACAGGCACAGAAAGAAGAACAGCAGATCACCTATGAACAGATGCTGCGGGATCACAATTTTACTCCACAGGAAAGAGCAGCCATTGAAGCCTGCGCAGAGCAGTTTGATATTATGGATAATAATGAAATTCTGCAGTTTGGTGTGGGTTGTCAGAAGAAGCTGACTGATTTTTCGGACAGTGCTTTGAACACGGTTAAGACCAAGGATCTGGGTGAAGTCGGTGATATGCTTGGCAGCGTTGTAAATGAACTGAAAAGTTTCGATGCGGTGGAAGAGAAGAAGGGGATTTTCGGATTTTTGAAAAAGGGAACAGACCAGCTGGAACTTCTGAAAACCAGATATGCAAAAGCCGAAACCAATGTGAACAAAATTGTGGAAGCACTGGAAGGACATCAGGTAACGCTGATGAAGGATATCAGTGTACTGGATCAGATGTATGAACTGAATAAAAATTATTTCAGAGAACTGAGCATGTATATTGCAGCAGGTAAAAAGAAACTGGAAGAAATGCGCAATGTAAAAATGCCTGAATTGCTGCAGAGAGCACAGCAGACCGGTATGCAGGAGGATGCGCAGGCCGTAAAGGATCTGGACAGCCAGTGCAATCGTTTTGAAAAGAAACTCCATGATCTGGAACTGACCCGTATGATTTCACTTCAGATGGCACCTCAGATCCGCATGATTCAGGGAAATGATACCCAGATGGTGGAAAAGATTCAGTCTACCATTGTAAATACCGTACCTTTATGGAAGAGTCAGATGGTGATGGCACTGGGACTGGCCCATTCCACTCAGGCTGCAAAGGCTCAGGCAGCTGCCACAGACCTGACCAATGAACTGCTCCGCAAGAATGCAGCCATTTTAAAAACCGCAAGTGTGGAAACGGCCAAGGCTTCTGAACGCGGTATCGTTGATATGGAAACCCTGCGAATTACCAATGAATCCCTCATTTCCACACTGGATGAAGTCATGGTGATCCAGAAAGAAGGTCATCAGAAGCGTATGGAAGCAGAAGCGGAAATGCAGCAGATCGAACAGGAACTGAAAGCAAAACTGCTGGAAATTTCCCATTGATTTTTTGCGATCCAGTCATATCGCCTGCATGATTAGGAAGGTGTTTGCTTTACAAACCGAATCCGGTGCCAAATCTCCGCAAGCGTCGATTTGAAAAAGAAACAGAAAACCGGTCTGTTATCCATGTGATGGGATAACAGACCGGTTTCATAATGTCTGCCTTTTCTGTTTAACGGCCTGATTTCTGTTTAACGGCCTGGCTTCTGTCTACGCAAACTGACTTCTTTTTACACAAACTGATTTCTGTTTTCATCGTACTGATAGTCGATGGAAGAAAGCTTTTCTGTAATTTCTTCTTTACTCTCACCCAGATCTTCACAGAGGGCATCCAGACTGGAATAAAAATCCCGGAGTTTCATATTAATAGTACTCAACAGAATTACGGGATCGTTTGGCAATGTTTTCATAAGCATTCCTTTCCTGCATAAAAAAGTTTCAAATATTATACCAACGGGATTCGCTCCCCGTCATCAGGAACGAACAGATTTCCGGAAAAGTAAGGTTTTCCTTCGGCAAGGTAACGCTCTTTTCGGGTGGAAATGTCGGTGGTATCTTCCGTGTGCCAGAGAACCAGGTTGGAGATATGCATCCTTTCCGCCAGTTCACAGGCATCTTTTACGGTACTGTGATGTTTTTCATAAGGCTTGAACTGTTCTCTGTCTTCATACAGACAAAATGCTTCGTGGAACAGCCAGTCGCTGTCTTTTACATATGCATAATTGCAGTCGTGATAGGGTTCATCTCCGGTGAAACTCAGTTTTCTGCCATTGGAAAGGGTGGTTGTAAATCCGAATTGCTTTGCCTTTGTGGACTCAATATCAAAGAAGGTAACAGTCTGCCCCAGTATTTCCTTCTGATCCCCGTTTTTCAGAGGAATCAGGAAAATCTGCTTTCCAATCAGATCACAAAGCTTTTTCTGAATGGTCATGCGGCACATGATTTCCAGAGAGGGAAGCAGTTCCTCATGGGCATAGACAAAAACCGGTTCTGTCAGTTTGCCGGTTTTCATCTTGCTGGCCAGAAGGCGGAAAAGCCAGATAAAGCCAACGGTATGATCACAATGCTCATGAGTAATAAAGATGTGGTGGATATGCGCAAGGGGAATCTGCATATCTTCCAGTTTTTTCATGATGGTATTTCCGCCGCCGCAGTCAACCAGAAAAAACTCTTCGCCTTTACGCAGTACGTAACAGGTGTTGTAGCATCGGGTTACCATGGCGTTCCCGGTACCGATTACGTATAATTCTTCCATATTTGTTGCTCCTGATGTGGATAAGAAGGTAAAAGGTAACTGCCAGATGGAAGGTCAGACCTCCATCTGCGTACAGTTACCCTTTTTATAATACTTATTTTACTTCTTTCTGTACTTTCTGCATGTTCATGGCACGAACCTTTGTGGACAGACCATACAGGGTGATGAAACCGGATGCATCATGATGATCATACAGATCACCTGTTGTGAAGGATGCAAGGGATTCATTGTAAAGTGAATAGGGAGAAGTGGTACCCATACGGATAATATTGCCCTTGTACAGTTTCAGATGTACAGTACCGGTTACATACTGCTGGGTGGATTCAATGAATGCCTGCAGTGCTTCACGAAGAGGGGTGAACCATTTTGCGCTGTAAACCAGATCAGCAAACTGTACAGCCAGCTGTCTCTTTACGTTGGTGGTTTCTTTGTCGAGGATCAGTTCTTCCAGCTGCTGGTGGGCTTCCATCAGGATGGTTCCGCCAGGTGTTTCATATACACCGCGGGACTTCATACCTACCACACGGTTTTCAACGATATCGCAGATACCGATACCATGCTTTCCGCCCAGTTCATTGAGCTTTCTGATGATATCAGAAGTTTTCATCTGTACGCCGTTTACTGCCTTCGGAACACCCTTTTCAAAATCAATGGTGAGCTCTTCCGCTTCATCAGGTGCTTCTTCCGGTGTTACACTTAATACCAGCAGATGGTTGTAGTTGGGTGCACAGGAAGGATCTTCCAGTTCCAGACCTTCATGGCTGATGTGCCACAGGTTTCTGTCACGGCTGTAGCTGTTGTCTGCGGAGAAAGGAAGGTAGATATCGTGATCTTCGCAGTACTTGATTTCATCGTCACGGGAGGAAAGATCCCATGTTCTCCAGGGAGCGATAATCTTTAAATCGGGAGCCAGAGCCTTGATACCCATTTCAAAACGAAGCTGATCGTTGCCCTTACCGGTGGCACCGTGACAGATTGCAACTGCGCCTTCTTTGCGGGCGATTTCCACCAGTCTCTTGGTAATGATCGGTCTTGCCATGGCAGTACCTAACAGATATTTATTCTCATAGATTGCATTTGCCTGTACACAGGGCATGATGTAATCATCACAGAATTCATCAACTACATCTTCGATATAAAGTTTGATGGCACCGCTTAACTTTGCTCTTTCTTCAAGACCTTCCAGTTCGCTGCCCTGACCTACATCGATACATACACAAACAACATCGTAATCATAGTTCTCTTTTAACCAGGGGATGATAACTGTTGTATCAAGTCCGCCTGAATATGCAAGTACAACCTTTTCTTTCATATTAAAAGCCCCTTTACTGAATCTTTTTTTCGTCTTTTTTCTTCTGTATGCCTCACTTTCATTAAACGTGGGTCATATCAGGAAGAATTACTTGATTAATATACAACAAAGTGGTATGATTTGCAAGGGTATTTTCTTATATTCTGGGAAATATCTGAATATATATTGCATATTATTCATTGAAGATGTATAATTATACCTGCCCGTTTTATGGACGGACAGTGCTAATGGGAAAGGAGCAGTCGGTTTTTGGAACCGACGGAAAACAGTATGATTAAAGTTGGAATTATCGGATCCACCGGATATGCAGGAGCTGAACTGGTCAGACTCCTGTATCAGCATGAAGAAGCTGAAGTTGTCTGGTATGGTTCCAGAAGTTATGTAGATAAAAAGTATTACAGTGTGTATCCTAATATGTTTGAAATTGTCGATGCAGCATGCATGGATGACAATATGGATGAACTGGCGGAACAGGTGGATGTGATCTTTACGGCAACCCCCCAGGGACTCTGTGCTTCTCTGGTGAATGATGAAATTCTTTCTAAAGTTAAAATCATCGATCTGAGTGCAGACTTCCGCCTGAAGGATGTAAATGTGTATGAAAAGTGGTATAAGATCGAACATAAGAGTCCCCGGTATATTGAAGAAGCTGTTTACGGTCTGTGTGAAATCAATCGGGAACAGGTGAAGGGAGCAAGATTGATTGCCAATCCCGGATGCTATACCACCTGTTCCATTCTGACAGCGTATCCTCTGGTAAAGGAAGGTCTGATTGATCCCAATACGCTGATCATTGATGCTAAATCCGGTACTTCCGGTGCAGGACGCGGTGCAAAAGTGGATAACCTGTTTTGTGAAGTCAATGAAAACATGAAAGCATATGGTGTAACCACCCACAGACATACACCTGAAATTGAAGAACAGCTGGGATATGCCTGCGGTGAATCCATTCGGATCAATTTTACACCCCATCTGGTTCCCATGCAGAGAGGAATTCTTGCCACTGAATATGCTTCTCTGAAGCCCGGTGTAACCGCATCGGATATCCGTGCCGCATATGATAAATATTATAAAAATGAAAAATTTGTCCGCGTCCTTCCGGAAGGTATGGTTCCCCAGACCCGTTTTGTGGAAGGAAGCAATTATGTGGATGTGAACTTTGTGGTGGATGAACGGACCAATCGTGTGGTTATGATGGGCGCCATGGACAATCTGGTAAAAGGTGCAGCCGGTCAGGCCGTTCAAAACATGAATCTGCTCTTTGGTTTACCGGAGGATATGGGCCTGAAACAGGTACCCATGTTCCCGTAAACAGAATGAGTTTCTACCTATTATAATATATACCAGATGCTGTATTAGATTATGGTGAAGATGCATCAACGGATTTTAATATGGCAAGAGAAAAGCAAGAGAGGGAAAAGATATGGTAGATCAATATATGGATGAAATTATGAAAAAAGCAGAGGTGCTGATTGAGGCACTTCCTTATATCCAGCGTTTTAACCGGAAAATCATTGTTGTCAAATATGGTTGCAGTGCTATGGTGGATGAAGAACTGAAAAAGAAAGTTATCGCTGATGTTGTATTGCTGAAGCTGACCGGCTTCAAACCGATTATTGTTCACGGCGGCGGCAAGGAAATCAGCAGATGGGTTGCAAAATCCGGGATGGAACCGAAATTCGTCAACGGCCTTCGTGTAACAGATGCAGATACCATGGAGATTGCGGAAATGGTTCTGAATCGTGTGAATAAGAGTCTGGTTCAGATGGTGCAGGAACTGGGAGTAAAGGCTGTAGGCATCAGCGGCAAAGATGGCGGTCTGCTGCATGTTCAGAAACGGTATTCCAATGGAGAAGATATCGGTTATGTGGGTGAAATCGATGCAGTAAATCCCAAGGTTCTGTATGACCTTCTGGAAAATGATTACCTGCCTGTTGTATGCCCCATTGGTTTTGATGATCAGTTCGACACGTTTAATATCAATGCCGATGACGCAGCATGTGCCATTGCAAAATCCATGAAAGCGGAAAAACTGGCGTTCCTTACCGATATCGAAGGCGTTTACAGAGACTTCAACGATAAGTCCACTCTGATTTCTGAACTGCGTCTGGCTGAGGCAGAACGCTTTATTTCCGAAGGCATGGTCGGCGGCGGTATGATCCCGAAACTGACCAACTGCATCGATGCACTGAAAGAAGGCGTTTCCAGAGTCCATATTCTGGATGGACGTATTCCCCACTGTCTGCTGTTGGAGATTTTTACCAATAAAGGAATTGGAACTGCAATCCTGAATAACACGGAGGTAGAATACTATCATGAGTAAGGCCATTGAAGATTTAAAGAAGCTGTCCAGAGAAGAAGCCATTGCATGTGCAGAACAGTCTCTGCTGCATACCTATAACAGATATCAGATTATTCTGGAAAAGGGTGAAGGCATGTACCTGTTTGATTCGGAAGGAAAGAAATATCTTGACTTCTGTGCAGGCATTGCTGTGTTTGCTCTGGGTTATAAAAACGAACGGTTCAACCAGGCGGTAAAGGATCAGGTGGATCAGCTGGTGCATACCTCCAACTATTACTACAATTTCCCTTCCATTGCAGCAGCGCAGAGACTGACGAAACTGGCCCATATGGATCGGGTATTTTTTACCAACAGCGGTACGGAGGCAATTGAAGGTGCCATCAAAACAGCAAGAAAATATGCGTTTAATAAGGACGGGCGAACCGACCACGAAATCATTGCCATGAACCATTCCTTCCACGGAAGAAGTATGGGTGCCCTTTCAGTAACCGGAAATCCCCATTATCAGGAAGCGTTCAAACCGCTGATCGGCGGCGTGAAGTTCGCAGAATACAACAATCTGGACAGCGTAAAGGAACTGGTAACCGACCGTACCTGCGCAATTATTCTGGAACCCATTCAGGGAGAGGGTGGCATTTATCCTGCAACAGAAGAATTTCTGAAAGGTCTGCGTGCTCTTTGCGATGAAAAAGACATTCTCCTGATCTTTGATGAAATTCAGTGTGGTATGGGAAGAAGCGGTATGATGTTTGCCTGCCAGCGTTACGGTGTAGATCCGGATATCATGACCGTGGCAAAAGCACTGGGCTGCGGTCTGCCTGTGGGAGCATTCATGACAACCGAACGGGCAGCTGCACTGGTGGCCGGTGATCATGGCAGCACCTATGGCGGCAACCCGCTGGTGGGAACCGCTGCCAATGCAGTTCTGGATATTTTTGAAGAGGATCATATTCTGGAAAATGTACAGGAAACCGGTGCATATCTGTATGAAAAACTGGAAGCCGTAAAGGCTGCACATCCGGAAATTACCGGACACCGTGGTGTTGGTTTTATCCAGGGACTGGAATTTGACAGACCGGTGGGAGCGCTTGTGTCCAAATGCATTGAAAACGGACTGATCCTGATTTCTGCAGGAACCAATGTCATTCGTTTTATTCCTCCGCTGATTGCAAAGAAGGAACATGTGGATACAATGATTGAAATTCTGGAATCCAGTATGACTTCCATAAATTAACTGTTTGTTTCACTGGTTCACTTTTTATCTGCAGCGTTGGCGGCGGTAATCGCCGCCAACGCTGCAGAGTAAAACAGCTGCTGTTTATATGGCAGCTGTTTTTTCGTTCATATGTCCGGCGGAATACATTTCTTTATTAGCTGAAAAAAGATAACCTGTGAGAAATTAATAAAATCTTTATCGCTTTCATATTGCTTTTATGATTTGTTCCGAGTACAATGTAATTTACGGGACAGATATCTCCCTTCGGGGAGGTTGCAATGCAATTGAAACATATCAAAAGAGCTGCAACAGTGTGTTTTTTTCTTCTGGCCGGTGTGTTCTACTGTTCTGTACAGGGCAGTCGGGAAGTGTCAGAGGCATTCAATGCGGCAGACACTGTTTTTTCTGATACTTCCGAATCATCGGAAGCAATGAAAACGGAAGTATCGGCGGAAAATGGTGAGGCTGCAGATTCGTCGGAAGATCCGTCAGAACCGAAACAGATTCGCGTACATGTCTGCGGTGCAGTGAAACAGGCAGGTGTATATCTGCTGTACGAACATTCGATTATCGAAGATGCAGTGAAAGCAGCGGGCGGTGTTCAGGAAGGCGGTGCAGCCGATTATCTGAATCTTGCCGCTTCTATACATGAAGGGGATAAGATCTATGTTCCTTTTCTGAAAGATCTGGAGAATCCTTACGGAAGTTCTGCGGAGTCAGATTCATCCGTGGAAAGTGTCATGGGTGTACAGGGCTCTTCAGGTGGTCTTGTAAATATCAACACGGCAGACAGAAATCAGCTGATGACACTGACGGGGATTGGAGAGACAAGGGCAGATGCAATACTGGCATACCGTTCGGAGCATGGAAAATTTCAGAAAATTGAGGATATCATGCAGGTATCAGGAATCAAAGAAGGTGCATTCAGTAAGATAAAGGATCAGATTAAAGTCTGAGAACTTATGGGAATTGCTTGGAGGAAGTATATATGAGTAAGAAGATTCTGGTCGTAGATGATGAAAAACTGATCGTAAAAGGCATAAAGTTCAGTCTTTGTCAGGAAGACGGATGGGAAGTGGATTGTGCATATGATGGCGGGGAAGCCATTGAAAAAGCCAGACAGACAGAGTACGATATGGTTCTGCTGGATGTGATGCTTCCCGTTTATGATGGGACAGAAGTATGCCGCATGATTCGTGAATTTTCGAATATGCCGATTATCATGCTGACGGCCAAGAACAGTGATATCGATAAGATCATGGGATTGGAATACGGTGCAGACGACTATGTGACGAAGCCTTTCAATATTCTGGAAGTAAAGGCACGTATGAAAGCAATCATGCGGAGAAGCACCAGAATCGAAAAGACAGAAGCACAGGATGAGTCCAGAATCGTTGCCGGGGATCTGGTGATGAACCGGGAAAACCGTACGGTTGCCATTGAAGGGAAAGATATCAATCTTACTGCCAAGGAATTTGACCTTCTGGAACTTCTGCTTCTGAATCCGGGAAAAGTATACAGCAGAGAGAAACTGCTGAACATCGTCTGGGGATATGAGTATCCCGGAGATGTCAGAACGGTGGATGTACATGTACGGCGCCTTCGTGAAAAGATTGAAAAAACCCCCAGTGATCCCCGATATGTTCATACTAAATGGGGAGTGGGATATTATTTCAAAGGTCAGGAATAACGGACAGGTGACAGACAATGCAGTTTTTAAAAAAAGTACAGTCTGATAAAGGTCTGAATCTGAAAAATATTGAAATGGAAAGTTTCCGTACGAGGATTGCCTATCATCTGAGCCATTTGCGTGAATCACTGTCTGACAGTCTGAAAAGTGTCAGAGTCTGGTTTTTTCTACTGATTGTACTCATGGCATGGATTCCATGTACGGTGATGACAGCATATGTGATTGATCAGACCGAGAAAGAACAGATTAAAAGACAGGTGGAGGAACTCCAGTATCAGGGACTGGCACTTTCCAGGCAGATGTCCAGAACGGCTTATCTTGGAAATTTTGATACGCCGGGGATGAATATCGGCATGAATGCGGAAATCAGTCTGCTGTCCGATCTGTATGACGGTCGTATTATGGTGATCAATGACAGCTTTCAGGTTGTGCAGGATACGTATAATACGGATACCAATAAGTACAATATTTCACAAAAGGTTCTTTCCTGTTTTCGAAACGGCGAAAAGAACAATTATGAGTATTTTGCTGACCGACAGTATGCGGAATTCACGATTCCCATTTATGACCAGAGCCTGAAACAGATCCGAGGGGTGATGGTATTCAGTACCTCAACGCGAAATATTGAGGTGCTGTTTGACGCACAGCGCAGACAGTATCAGATTCTGGAACTGATCATCTGTATTGTAATCGCTTTTCTGGGATTCGGGCTCAGCGGTATTCTGATGCGGCCCTTTAACAAACTGACCAACGAACTGAATCGTGCCAATCAGGGGGACATGGAGCCGATATCTGTGGATGATTGCATGGAAACAGCGAGAATGTCCGCCGTTTACAATGAATCCCTGCTTCGTCTGAAACATCTGGACGAAAGCCGTCAGGAGTTTGTTTCCAACGTATCTCATGAATTAAAAACACCGATTACGTCGATACGGATTCTGGCCGACACATTGATTGCCATGGGCGAGGCTCCTGTCGAGTTGTATCAGGAGTTTATGACAGATATTTCCGAAGAAATTGATCGTGAAAGCCGTATTATTGACGATCTCCTGGAAATGGTGAGACTGGATCGAAACAATGCGGTGCTCCAGGTGGAACGGGTGAATATCAATGAACTGCTGGAAAGCGTTCTGAAGCGTCTCACCGGAGCCGCCGATCTGCGAAATATCAGTATAACCCTGGAAAGCATCCGATCTGTTTCTGCGGATGTGGATGAATTAAAGTTTTCCAGAGTGATTTCCAATCTGGTGGAGAATGCCATCAAGTACAACAAGGACGGCGGCAGTGTCAATGTTTCATTGAATGCCGATCAGACTTACTTCTATGTGAAGATTGTTGATACCGGTGTGGGTATTCCGGAAGATGAGATCGGAAAAATATTCGAACGATTCTACCGGGTGGATAAAGCCCGTTCCAGGGAAACCGGAGGTACCGGACTCGGTCTTTCCATATGTAAAAATATTATCCAGCTGCATCACGGTGTAATCCGTGTCAGCAGTGATTACGGTGAAGGATCCACCTTTGTGGTGCGAATCCCGTTAATCTATATTCCTTAACCTGTAACATCTGAAAGCATATGCGCGCGGATTCGATCAGGATAATGGTTGCTTCGTGAACCGAATCCGGCGCTGTCCTCTGAAGCATCAATTTGAAATGCAATAATATGAATAAAAGAAAAATAAAGATAGCGGCAG
>JALETI010000078.1 GCA_022781515.1 Lachnospiraceae bacterium | reverse complement strand
GATTCTCTGGTTTTTTCCCGGAAAGATCCGATTCGTCTGGAAGTATTGCATCCGGGAGAATCTTCCGGAGATGGAAATTCCAATGACCAATCGGCTGTTCTGCTGCTGACAGCAGGAAATCTGCAGTTTTTATATACCGGTGACATGGAAGAACGGGGAGAAGAGGCAGTAATAAAGCGGCTGCAGGGTTCCAAAACAGATGGAACTGCATCCACAGAAGATACGAACTTTGCCGCAGGGGAACAAGCGAACACCGTTGTCATATTGAAAACAGCACATCACGGTTCCCGAACTTCCACATCCGAAGCATTTCTGGAGGCGATCCGTCCGGCGATGGCGGTGATATCCAGCGGGAAAAACAATCGATACGGGCATCCGCATCCGGAGGTTCTGAATCGATTTCAGGACCGGAAGATACGCTGGTGGAATACAGCAGATGCCGGCTGTATCCGGATAACCGGCGGAAAGCGGATAACCGTGGAAGATAAGTATTGTAAAACGGGCTCTTTTCGTATATAATGAGATGGTTTAGCATGGATTCGTATCCTGCATGAAACAGTTTGTCATTTAAGGTGGATCCTATTTGAGGAAGGAGAGACGAGCATGTACCGTTTTTTTGTGGCACCGGAACAGATTGCCGGCGAACAGATCCGGATAACCGGTGATGATGTGAATCATATAAAAAATGTTCTGAGAATGAAACCGGGGGAATCGGTCCGGATCAGTGCGGGAAGTACAGAGGATTACCTCTGCGTGATCGAGTCTCTTGAAAGTCAGGAAATCCTTCTTCGAATTGAAAGCAAAGAAGAATCGGCTGTGGAACTGCCTGCGGATATTTATCTTTTCCAGGGTCTTCCCAAGGGAGATAAGATGGAACTGATCATCCAGAAAGCAGTGGAGCTTGGGGCCCGCGGAGTGATTCCGGTGGCAATGAAACGGTCTGTTGTGAAGCTGGATGCCAAAAAAGCAGCATCCAGAGTAAAACGATGGAATGCAATTTCAGAAAGTGCTGCAAAACAGAGCGGACGCCTTCAGATTCCGGAGGTTTCCATGCCGGTCAGCTTTTCCCAGGCCCTTGCCATGGCAGCAGATTTTGAATGGAAGATTCTGCCCTATGAAAATGCAGAAGGGATGGAAGGCCTTCGCAGTTATATGACACAGATTGCGGAATCCGTCAAAGCAGAATCGAAAGCAGCAAAACCTGTCAGAATCGGGATTTTTATCGGACCGGAAGGTGGTTTTGACGAAAAAGAAGTGGAACAGGCTGCAGAAGCAGGATGGAAAAGCATATCACTGGGACGAAGGATTCTTCGGACAGAAACCGCAGGTCTGGCAGCATTATCCATGTTGGTATATGTATTGGAACCATGATACATATTACGAATATAATGATGTAATAGAGAGCGATTTCAGCAGTGTATTATGGAGAAATTCATGGTCCTGCAGTTGGAGGTTCAGATTATAATATGGAAGCTTATCTTGATAATTCATCCACGACCCGTGTATATGCCCGGGTATGTGATAAAATGATGAAGGTGATGGAAGAGGAGTATGGCAATCCGTCCTCTCTTCATATGAAAGGATTTCGTGCCGAACAATGTGTGAAAGAGGCAAGGGAAGAGATTGCCAGAAGCCTTCGGGTCAGTGAAAAGGAAATCATTTTCACATCCGGCGGGACAGAATCCAATAATATGGCACTGATCGGTGCTGCCATGGCCAACAAAAGAAAGGGCATGCATCTGATTACCACTGCATTTGAACATGCATCGGTTGCCAATACCATGCGTTTTCTGGAAGAACAGGGGTTTCGTGTGACCATACTTCCGGTCAGTCATGAAGGTGTGGTATCCCTGCAGGCACTGGAGGAAGCAATCTGCCCGGAAACCATCCTGGTTTCTGTCATGTATGTGAACAATGAGATCGGTTCCGTTCAGCCTATTGCAGAAATTGCCAAAATCATCCGAAGAAAAAAAGCGGATATTATTTTTCATGTGGATGCAATTCAGGCATACGGCAAATATGTGATCCGCCCGAAAAAACAGGGAATTGACCTTCTGTCCGTCAGCGGCCATAAAATACATGGACCAAAGGGTACCGGTTTCCTATATATCCGGGATAAGGTGAAAATCGATCCCCTGATTCTGGGCGGCGGTCAGCAGAAAGGCATGCGTTCCGGCACGGAAAATGTTCCCGGTGTGGTGGGCCTTGGAGAAGCAGTTCATGAAATATACAAGGATCACGAGGAAAAAATCCGGAAAATGTATGAACTGAAGCACCGCCTGGTGGATGGTCTTTCCGATCTGGAGGGCATTGTGATCAACGGTCAGCCTCTGGATGTGGGTGCGCCGCAGATTGTCAGCATCAGTTTCCGCGGAATCCGGAGTGAAGTTCTTCTTCATGCACTGGAAGAACGGGAAATCTATGTATCCGCCGGTTCTGCCTGTTCCTCCAATCATCCGGCCCTCAGCGGCACGTTGAAGAGTATTGGTGTGGAAAAGGATCTGCTGGATTGTACCCTTCGATTCAGTTTCGGTGTTTTTACAACGGAAAGTGAGATTGATTATACGGTTTCGGTGATCAGAGAACTGGTACCGGTACTTCGCAGATACAAACGAATATAAAGGAGTAAATTATGAATTTTCGTGCTTTTTTGATTAAATATGCAGAAATCGGTATCAAGGGAAAAAACCGGTATCTGTTTGAAGACGCACTGATGAAACAGATCCGCCGTGCACTTCGCCGGATTGAGGGAAATTTCAAGGTCACAAAGGAAGACGGACGTATTTACGTCATGGCAGAAGATGATGACTTTGATGAGGAAGATGTTTACAGTGCACTCCAGCATGTTTTCGGTATTCAGGGGATCTGTCCCATGCTTCAGGTGGAAGATGAAGGGTGGGAAAAACTGTGTGAAACCGTTGTTTCTTATATGAAAGAAACCTATGGGGAAGAGGAAAACTATTCCTTTAAGGTACAGGCCAGAAGAGCCCGTAAAAACTATCCCCTGAATTCCAATGAAATCTGTTATAAAATGGGTGAGGCAATTCTGAATGAAGTGCCCAATGTACATGTGGATGTACATAAGCCCGATGTCATGCTCCATATTGAAATCCGTCAGAAGATTAATATCTATTCCAAAACCGTAAAGGGCCCCGGCGGTATGCCCATCGGCACCAATGGAAAAGCCATGCTGCTGTTATCCGGAGGAATTGACAGTCCTGTTGCAGGATATATGATTGCCAAAAGAGGTGTAGTCATTGATGCCGTATATTTCCATGCACCGCCTTATACCAGCGAACGTGCAAAACAGAAGGTGATCGATCTGGCAAGGGAAGTGGCAGCATTCTCCGGTCCCATTAATCTTCACATTGTAAACTTTACAGATATTCAGCTGGCAATTTATGAAAAATGTCCCCATGATGAACTGACGATTATCATGCGTCGATATATGATGAAGATTGCACAGGATCTGGCGGAAAAGACAGGCTGTCTGGCACTGATCACCGGTGAGAGTATCGGACAGGTGGCATCCCAGACCATGCAGTCCATGGCGGTAACCAATGAAGTATGCACCATGCCCGTATACCGTCCTCTGGTGGGCTTTGACAAACAGGATATCGTTGAAATATCCCAGCAGATCGGTACCTTTGAAACTTCCATTCTGCCCTATGAAGACTGCTGTACCATTTTTGTTGCCAAGCATCCTGTTACAAAACCGTATCTGAAGATTATCAAGCGTTCCGAACAGAATCTGAATGGTGTAATCGAAGAATTGTATGAAACTGCAATCAACACGGTTGAAACCGTATGGTGTGAAAGCGAAGCATAATATCAGAAAAAAGACGGATGCCCTCACAGGA
>JALETI010000071.1 GCA_022781515.1 Lachnospiraceae bacterium | reverse complement strand
GCTTTGGCGGAAGCCAGAACCTTTTTGTCATCGTAATCATATAAAACTGCATCGGTGCAGGTTCCTCCGGTATCAATTCCAATTCCCAGTTTCATGTTGCATTTTCTCCTTAGCTGAACGATTTTATCAGAAATGATTTCTGTATTCACTGAGTTCGATTATATCATAGAAAGACAAAATATGCATCTGGTACTTTAAATAACACTATGATTCGAAGGCCTGCTTTCTCGATAGCACAGTTGTAAAAGTCTCAGTGCAGCCCGGTACAGAATTGAAAACTTTTGTGAAATAGGAATGTAAAGCATACTTGACATTTATAATAATAGTGCTATAATCAAAATATGGAAAGCGAGCTTTACATAAGGAAGGAGGTCCGTATGAAAAACAGATTGGAAGAATTACGGAAGCAGCGGGGAATCAAGCAGGAAGAACTGGCGAATGTATTGGAGGTATCCCGACAGACCATCAGTTCATTGGAAAAAGGGCGTTACAATCCATCCATTCAGCTGGCTTTCAGAATTGCACGATACTTTCAGATGACCATTGAAGAAATTTTTATTTATGAGGAGGAACAGGAATGAAATCAAAAGTGACAAATTATATTACAATTATTCTGGGATTGCTTCTGCTGGCAGCAGGTTTATATCTGATCAAAACAAACGGAACCGCAGTGGGTTTTCCTTATGTTTTTGTCGGACTGGGCTGCGGATTGTTCGGCCATGGAATGGGTAATGTGATTTCTGAACGGGCCATTGGCAGTGATCCTGAATTGAAAAGGAAGCTGGATATCGAGAAGAATGACGAACGCAACATTGCCATTGCGGATAAGGCAAAGGGAAAAGCGTTCGACATGATGACTTTCGTATTTGGTGCACTGATGGTATCTTTTGCGCTGATGGAAATCGATATGATCGCATTGCTTCTGATGGTATCTGCCTATCTTTTTGTCCATGGATTTGCAATTTACTACCGCATTCAGTTTGATAAGGAAATGTAACCGGCCTGAAGTCTGAGAAAGGGACTGCACACGAAACAGAATCTGTGTGACGGTCTTTTTCTTTTTGCAAAACATATTGCAAGGGTATGCAATGGAATGTTATACTATGAAAACGTTCAGGAACCCCATTATGAACGTTTTCATAGATTATCAGATAAAGAATGGTGAAAAGATGTATAACAATACCCGACAGTTTACAAAATGGGTGGCATGCTGGGGCAATGCCACATCCATTATTGATCAGAAAGAATGTGTTTATTCCAGAAATCTGACACTCAGATACCCGATTTTCATGTGCTTTTCCGGAAGTGCACTTCGTTTTCGTTTTTCCAATCTGACCGGCACGGAGCCGGTTACGATCTCTGCTGCTTCAGCAGCGGATACGATCACCGATAAGACAATCGCTGGCAGTACCGTAAAAGAGATTACCTTTCAGGGAAAGAGGGAAGTAACCATCGAACCGGGACAGGAAGTACAGAGTGATGAAATCCCTTATGAAGTGACAGCAGGGAAATCGGTGTCCGTAAGTATTTATCTGGCAGATTATACCCAGATGAATTCCGGTGTATTGATTACGGGTCCCTTGTCAAAAGGATTTTATTCCTATGGGAATTTTGAACGTTCCGGAGAACTTCCGGTTGATCTGACCCGGAACACCAGCTGGTTTTATTTCCTGAATACCATTGATATTCTGACAGAAGAAAAAAATCATGCTTTGATCTGCTATGGAGATTCCATTACCGCCCAGTCCTGGCCGGATTATCTGACGCTTCGTGCATGGGAGGAAGGATTTCACGATGTATCGATTATCCGTCGGGCTGTCAGCGGCACCCGGATTCTGAGACAGTATGACTGCATCACCTATGCTGCATACGGTCTGAAAGGAGAAACAAGATTTCCGCTGGAAATCAATACAGCGGGTGCAGATGCGGTTCTGATCCAGCATGGCATTAATGACATCATCCATCCTGTGGGTACGGATGTGAATGTATTTCGTCCCTGGAGCGACATGCCGACTCTGGAAGAACTTGAGGAAGGTATGTCTTCTTTGTATGTGAAAGAAGCAAGAATACGTGGTCTGAAGGTCTATGCAGGAACCCTGCTTCCCATCCATGGATGGAGAACCTATGCGGAATTCCGTGACGAACTGCGCTGTGCATTCAATGACTGGATGCGTACCAGCGAACTGTTTGACGGATGCGTGGATTTTGATGAAACCGTGAGAAATCCGGAAAAGCCGGAAGCATTTGGTGAAGGCTGTGACAGCGGAGATCATCTGCATCCAAGTGAAAAGGCCTATAAGATGATGGCATATGCAGTCCCGGAAGAACTGCTGAAGTAATCTGCGGAGAAGTTTGTTCGTATTCATTATATGTACTCTCGGAATCTTTTTCATATGGATTTCAGAGATAGATTTTTAGCGAACAATGATATTTTCGCAGTGCGTACACGGTGTGTACGACGAGAAAATAGAAGCAGTTCAATAAAAATATAGCCTGAAAGACATATGGTTAACAGATTCCGAGAGTACATATTATTTAAATCGGAGGTATTGTATGAAAGAAGTATTGGTTTACGGCAGTTCCCTGCCGGATGCATATCATAAAGCACTGATTGAACTGGAACAGAATGGAGAAGTTGGAGACTGCCAGGATTGGGGATGCACCCAGAAAGAGGTTTCCATGACCATGGTTGTGGAGCATCCGCTGGAAGAACCCATGATTTCCAGACTTTTTATTGGCGGACCGGCAGAACTGGAGCAGTACCGTCTGGAAATGCTGGATGGAATTCTGGATTTTGAAATTGAAAAAGGAAACTGGAAATATACCTATCATGACCGGATCAAAGATCAGATTCCTTTTGTAATCGAAGAGCTGAAACGCAGTCCCAGCAGCAGAAGAGCAGTCATTACTGTGAGAACACCGGAAGATATCGGAAGTGAGGATCCTGCGTGCATGCAGCATCTTCAGTTCTTTGTCAGAAACAAGAAGCTGGAGTGCAAGGTCCTTTTCCGTTCCAATGATGCATGTAAAGCTTCCTATATGAATGCATTTGCAATCATTATGCTTCAGAAGCGGATCGCAGATGCTCTTGGTCTGGAAATGGGCACATACAGTCATCGTGCCAACAGCTATCATTGTTATGAAAAGGACTTTGATATGCTGAAGGGATATGTGAAGCGAATTCAGGAAGACGATCCGGAGGATATCACCTTTGAGTATGAAGGAGACTGGGAAGAGATTATGCGTGATGCCCGTCCGGGTATTATGAAACAGGTTGAGATTCTGAAAGCACAGTAATTCTTTCGACCATCGTGATGTTTTTCCGAAAGAACAATGGCTGTCAAGAAAAAATACTTGACAAAGTACTGCGTATCGTGTATTCTATCTCAGGTGATTAGATATGGATGAAAGATTGGAACAGACACTGCTCTATGATTTTTATGGTGAACTTCTGACTGCACATCAGCAGAAGATATATGAAGATGTGGTTTTCAATGATCTGTCTTACAGTGAAGTGGCAAAAGAACAGGGTGTTTCCAGACAGGGTGTCTATGATCTGATCAAGCGTATCAATCGGATTCTCAATGAGTATGAAGATAAGCTTCATCTCGTGGATCAGTTTCTGAAAACCAGAAAACTTGCAGAGGAGATTCATACGCTGGCTGACAGCTATCTTGCCGGACATGATATCAATGATATTCATGAAATCAGAAGATTATCTGCTGAAATCATGGATCTTCAGAATTAAGAAGCCTGACGTAAAGGAGTGAGAGGATGGCATTTGAAAGCCTTTCCGATAAATTACAGAATATTTTTAAGAATCTGCGGGGCAAAGGGAAACTGAGTGAAGCAGATGTCAAGGCTGCTTTAAAAGAAGTAAAGATGGCTTTGCTGGAAGCGGATGTCAGTTTTCGAATTGTAAAGCAGTTTATCAAATCGGTGGAAGCCCGCGCTGTCGGGGAAGAGGTTCTGGAGAGCCTGACACCGGGACAGATGGTAATCAAGATTGTCAATGAAGAACTGATCAAACTGATGGGTTCCGAGTCTGTGGAACTGCAGCTGAACAGTTCCGGTATTACCACAATTATGATGATTGGTCTGCAGGGCGCCGGTAAGACCACAACGGCAGCCAAAATTGCAGCCAAAATCCGTTCAAAGGGACGGAAACCTCTTCTGGTGGCATGTGATGTGTACAGACCTGCGGCAATTGAACAGTTAAAGATCAACGGCAGCAAGGTTGGTGTGGATGTTTTCTCTCTGGAAGGAAGCAAAGAACCGGTACAGATTACTCTGAAGGCCATGGATCATGCAAAGGCAGAAGGATACAATGTTGTCATCATTGATACAGCGGGCCGTCTCCATGTGGATGAAGCCATGATGGATGAACTTGCAGCGATCAAAGAAGCAGTAACGGTTGATCAGAGTCTGCTGGTGGTGGACGCCATGACCGGTCAGGATGCAGTCAATGTGGCAGACAGCTTTAATCAGAAAGTCGGCATTGATGGCGTTGTACTTACAAAGCTGGATGGTGACACCAGAGGCGGTGCTGCACTTTCAATCCGTGCAGTAACAGGAAGTCCGATTCTTTACGCCGGTATGGGCGAGAAGCTGGAAGATCTGGAACAGTTCCATCCGGATCGTATGGCGGGCCGTATCCTCGGCATGGGTGATGTACTGACATTAATTGAAAAAGCACAGGCCAACATCGATGAAGCAAAGGCAAAGGAATATGAGCAGAAGCTCAGAAAAGCCGAATTTGATTACGATGATTTTCTGGATCAGCTGTCACAGGTTAAGAAAATGGGTGGTATCGGACAGATGCTTTCCATGCTTCCCGGTGCCAATAAACTGAAGGGCGTTGCGGATGAGGTGGATGATTCCGCTTTTAAAAGGACAGAAGCAATTATCCATTCCATGACAGCAGAGGAAAGAAAGCATCCGGAACTGATCAATATGTCCCGTAAGAAACGAATTGCAGCCGGTGCCGGTGTCGACATCAGTGAAGTAAATCGTCTCTGCAAGCAGTTTGATCAGATGAAAAAGATGATGAAGCAGATGACAGGAGCCATGGGCAAAAAAAGCCGCCGCGGCGGACTTCCCGGTGGTATGGGCGGTTTCAAGATGCCCTTTTAATCAGCGATCAGGCATGAATCCAAAGATGCATGCTTAATCATATATAGTATTATTTTGGATAAGGAGGTGAATTTACAATGGCAGTAAAGATCAGATTAAAGAGAATGGGTGCTAAGAAAGCTCCTTTCTACAGAGTTATCGTTGCAGATTCCAGATCTCCCAGAGATGGCAGATTTATTGATGAACTGGGTTATTATGATCCCAATCAGGAACCCAGCGTAGTAAAGATCGATGCAGAAAAGGCTAATAAGTGGATTGCAAATGGTGCACAGCCTACAGAAACAGTTGAAAAGCTGTTAAAGATCGCTGGTGTAAAATAATCAATGCGGAGGTAACTGATGAAAGAATTAGTTGAAATCATTGCCCGTGCGTTGGTTGATAATCCGGATGAAGTAGTGGTTACAGAGACCTTAAACGGTCAGGAAGTAATGCTTGAGCTGAAGGTTGCTGAGTCTGATATGGGTAAAGTAATCGGAAAGCAGGGCAGAATTGCCAAGGCAATTCGTTCCGTGGTAAAGGCTGCTGCTGCAAAAGAGAATATTAAGGTCGTACTGGACATCGAATAATCGACCGCAGTGCGAGGATAAAATGGGTGTCCGATGGTGGGCACCCATTTTATAATTGCATGAAAAACTGGAAAAAAGGATGAACTGCAGGAGGAATGGATGGAGCAGTATTTTAAAGTCGGGGTTATTACCGGTACCCATGGTCTGAAAGGTGAAGTAAAGGTTTTTCCGACTACAGATGATATGTATCGATATGATGATCTGAAAAAAGTTGAGATGGAATTTCGCGGCCGCAGAATTCCGCTGGAAATCGAGCGTGTCAGATATTTTAAACAGATGGTCATTGTAAAGTTCAAGGGAATCAATGACATTAATGATGTTGAAAGATACAGTAAATGCCCGCTTTATGTCAGCAGAGAGGATGCTGTGCCTCTGGAAGAAGGTGAAAACTATATTGCAGATCTGATCGGCCTGCCGGTTATTACAGATACAGGCATTACGATGGGACCGTTAAAAGACATTCTTCAGACAGGTGCGAATGATGTTTATGTGGTGGAATACAATGGAAGGGAAGTATTGATTCCTTCTATTAAAGACTGCATTCTGAACGTGGATCTGGAAAAGGGTGAAATACTGGTACACCTTCTGGAGGGATTACTGGAGTTATGAATTTTCATGTACTTACATTATTTCCGGATATGGTGCGAAACGGGCTGGAAACAAGTATAACCGGCCGGGCAATTGATAAAGGTCTTTTCGGACTGGATGTAGTTAATATCAGGGATTATACAAAGGACAGACATCTGCATGTGGATGATTCACCTTATGGCGGCGGTGCCGGAATGGTGATGCAGGCCGAACCGATTTATCTTGCCTATGAGGCGATAAAGGAAAAAATTGCAGGAAAGCATCGTGTGATTTATGTGACTCCGCAGGGAGATGTATTTAATCAACATTATGCGGAAGAACTGGCACGGGAGGACGATCTGGTTTTTCTGTGCGGACATTACGAGGGTGTGGATGAGAGAGTTCTGGATATGATCGTAACCGATCGTTTTTCCATCGGTGATTATGTACTGACCGGGGGGGAATTGCCGGCCATGGTCATGATTGACTGTATCTCAAGGCTGGTTCCGGGGGTACTCCACAACGATGATTCTTCTGTATACGAATCATTCCACGACAATTTACTGGAGTATCCGCAGTATACCCGCCCGGAAGAATTTATGGGAATCCGGGTTCCGGATGTCCTGTTATCGGGTCATCATGCAAATATTGAAAAATGGAGAAGAGAGCAGTCGCTTCTGCGTACTGCAAAAGTAAGACCCGAACTATTAAAAAATGTGGAACTGACAAAGAAAGATCGCAAGTTTCTGCGGGAGCAGGGATTTGAAAAAATAGTTGACGAATCAGATAAATAATGATATAGTAATATCCGTTGTGTATTAAAGACGGTCCTCTGTCTTTGTAAGAAAGTTAAGAACGTTGAGTATTTATAGGAGGTTATACACATGAGCGAAATTATTAAGCAGATTGAAGCTGCTCAGATGAAATCTGATGTTGCTGATTTCAGAGTAGGTGATACCGTAAAGGTTTATGGTAAGATCAAAGAAGGCAACAGAGAAAGAATTCAGGTATTTGAAGGTACTGTACTGAAGGTTCAGAACGGCGGAAACCGTGCTACTTTCACAGTAAGAAAGAATTCCAACGGTATCGGTGTTGAAAAGACATGGCCTTTACATTCTCCCCTGGTAGAAAAGATTGAAGTTGTTCGCCGCGGTAAGGTAAGAAGAGCAAAACTGTTCTACTTAAGAGACAGAGTAGGTAAAGCTGCTAAGGTAAAAGAAAAGAAATAATCTAAGCGATGACTGGCACAATTCAGATTTGTGTATGAAATAAAGCTTCGGAACAAGACCGGAGCTTTTTTCATTTCATTCGGTGTATGCATGCAGAAGAAGTCATGGTTACTGTTCAGAACCAATCTCGAAAACACTGCGTGTTTCCTCGATGTGGCGTATCCGCCAAATAAATTTACAAAAAAGTGCTCATGAGTGCAAGCATCCGTCACACTTTTTGTGTAAATCTGCTTGGCTCTGAACAGTAACAAGTCATGGAATCTTCATAAAAAATTTATATTTCAGATATGGTAAAATAATCCGTTACAGGTTATAATTCCTGTCGAAGGATGTGGTTTGCATCATATGGGAGGAAACAGATGTCTCTTGGATTTTATCAACAGGAAGATGATTCGGAGGATTCCATCCGATTTATCACCAAATTAGTTGCAGATATACTTGTTGTACTGATTCTGGCCATATTTCTGGTACAGTACATGGGCATGAATTATAAGGTAATCGGCCATTCTATGGAACCGACCTTCCAGATCGGTGATACGGTTTTGGTGGATCAGATTGCGTATAAGGTTGGAAGGCCGCACCGGTTTGATGTGGTTTTATTTCAGAGCAGAGACGATGAAGAAAAGTTTTTCATGAAGCGTGTCATCGGACTTCCGGGTGAAACGGTTCAGATACAGAATGGAAGCGTTTACATAAACGACCGTCTTCTTGAAGCAGAGGACAGTCTGGGAACGATTCATCTGGCAGGAATTGCATCCAGTCCTGTTCTGCTGGGAAAAGGGGAGTATTTTGTTATTGGTGACAATTCAGACAGCAGTGAAGACAGTCGTTTTTCCAATATAGGAAATATACAGCAAAGTGATATGATAGGGAAAATATGGTTTCGGTTAGAACCGTTCAAAAGAATGGGACTGATCACACATCGCAGAAAGTGAGGGTAATGATGCAGCAGTTTCAGTGGTATCCTGGTCATATGACCAAGGCGAAGCGGGCGATGCAGGATGATATAAAACTGGTGGATATGGTAATTGAGCTGGTGGATGCCAGAGTACCTCAGGCAAGTCGGAATCCGGATATTGATAAACTCAGTCAGGGAAAAGCAAGAGTAATTATATTGAATAAAGCAGATCTTGCCGACGAACGGCAGAATCAGGCATGGAAGGCATATTTTGAAAAGCAGGGCTGTCATGTTCTTGCTCTGGATGCCAGAGTAAGAGGTTCTGTTAAAAGAGTTCTGGATCTGATTGGAGAAGCCGGAAAAGCAAAGCTGGAAAGGGATCGTAAAAGAGGAATCAGAAATCGCCCCATCCGTGCCATGGTTGCAGGAATTCCAAATGTGGGAAAGTCCACATTTATTAACAGTATTGCAGGAAAAGCAGCGGCAAAAACCGGCAATAAGCCCGGAGTTACAAGGGGAAATCAGTGGATTAAACTCAATAAAAGCGTGGAATTGCTGGATACACCCGGTATTCTCTGGCCCAAATTTGAAGATCAGACGGTGGGTCTGCATCTTGCACTGATTGGTTCGATCCGGGATGATATTATGAATACCACAGAACTTGCCTGTGCGCTGATTCTGTTTTTAAATGACAATTATAAAGGGCTTCTGGAACAGCGATATGCGCTGGATGCTTTTGAAGTTTCCACAGTAGTTGAGGCTGCAGCTGTTATGGAAAAAATCGCCGTTTACAGGCATTGCCTTTCCAAAGGCGGTACAGCAGACATTGACAAAGCGGCGGCTCTGGTACTGGATGATTTCAGAAGCGGAAGACTTGGAAGGATTTCTCTGGAAAAACCGGAGTGCAGTGCAGATACGCACGGAGTCGAATAGGACATAAAGAAAGGTCGATGGAATATGGAAAAAGGGACAATAAAAGGCATCCTGGGATGGATTCTTTATTTTGCGGCAATTATTGCGGTTTCCTTATTTATTGTTGCTTTTATCGGACAGAGAACCGTTGTGGATGGCGATTCCATGAATGACACGCTCCATAATAACGACAATCTGCTGGTTGATAAAGTCAGTTACCGTTTTCATGATATTGAACGTTTTGACATTGTTGTTTTCCGGTATTATGGTGATTACAGCGCAAAAAAGAAGTTCTATATCAAAAGAGTGATCGGACTGCCCGGTGAAACCGTTCAGATCATTGATGGTGATATCTACATCAATGGTGAAATTCTGGAGGAAAGTTATGGAAAGGAAGAAATGCTTTCGTCAGGAAGGGCTTATGAGCCGATTACCCTGGGTGAGGATGAGTATTTTGTGTTGGGGGACAACCGCAATAACAGTTCCGACAGCAGAGACCCTTCCGTTGCCAATGTAAACCGTTCACAGATTGTGGGAAGAGCATTTTTCCGTATCACACCACTGGCAGATTTTGGTCTGCTGAAGAACTGATCAGACACCGGAAGAGAGAAAGAGAGATTGCAGGAAATGGAATCATTAAAGGACATCAAAGCACGTTTTGCTGCATTGCCAATGGAATTGTGGGAGGAAGCACTGACGGAACTTGAGCAGGATGAGAGACAGGGAGTTATACATTTTTCTGAGTCCTGTCGTAAAAAAATGAAAAAGCAGGAAGAAGAACGTTTCCGGATACAGACCATGCAGAAATTTGAGCAGGAACTGGCCGATGATCAGATTCTTGCCGGGATCGATGAAGCCGGACGCGGCCCTCTGGCCGGACCGGTTGTGGCTGCAGCCGTTATTATGCCGCCGGATTGCAAGATTCTGTATATCAATGACTCAAAAAAATTAAGTGCAGCAAAAAGGGAAGAATTGTTTGATCGGATTATGGATGAGGCGGTGGCAGTTGGCATTGGCATCTCATCTCCCGGCAGAATTGATGAAATCAATATCCTTCAGGCAACCTATGAAGCCATGCGGACAGCGGTGGCAGAGTTGGAAACCGTTCCGGCGGTCCTGGTCAATGATGCGGTTATCATTCCGCAGATTGCAATTCCGCAGAAACCGGTGATAAAAGGGGATGCAAAATGCTACAGCATTGCAGCTGCCAGTATTATTGCGAAAGTTACAAGGGACCGGATGATGATACAGTATGATGAGTTGTATCCGGAATACGGATTTGCCGGTCACAAAGGATATGGGAGTGCCGCTCATATTGAGGCATTGAAAAAATATGGTCCATGTCCCATTCACAGACAAAGCTTTATCGGGAATTTCTTTTGATCCGGCAGGAGTATTTGAGAAACGGAGAATCTGCTGCAAAACAGATACAAAAGAGAAAAGGATTGGAACTATCTGATGATACAAAAGCGTAATAATCGAAAAACCGGATCGTTATATGAAGAAAAAGCTGTGGAATATCTGACAGAACAGGGACTCCGGGTGATAGAAGCCAATTATCGCTGCAGGATCGGAGAAATCGACATGATTGCAGAAGACGGACCAACTCTGGTTTTTGTGGAGGTTAAATACCGGAAAACAGG
The DNA here is from genome assembly GCA_022781515.1 of Lachnospiraceae bacterium. GTDB lineage: Bacteria > Bacillota > Clostridia > Lachnospirales > Lachnospiraceae > TWA4. The sequence goes on along the minus strand of JALETI010000071.1, from coordinate 1,953 downwards.
AAGATCCGGCAGTGCTGCAGAAGCGGTGGGCAGACAGAAACAGGAAAGAATATACCGTTGTGCTCAGGTTTATATGAAGTATCACGGGATTTCTTTTCTGCGTCCGGTTCGTTTTGATGTTATCGCAATGGATGATATTGAGATTACATGGATTCAGAATGCATTTGGAGGAATGTAGTGCAATGATCGAATATAAAAGAAAAGATAACGGGAACCGGATTCTACTCAATCAGGATTCATCGGTTCCTTATTTTTATTTTCCCATACTGGAACAATCCGGTTTGGTAAAACATGGTTTTTCCACCAGACTTGGGGGTGTCAGTTCCGGGGAATTTGCTTCAATGAATTTCAATATGACACGGGGGGATGACCCGGCCAATGTGGAGGAAAATTTCCGCAGATTCTGCAAAGCCATCGGCTGCAGCTGGGATCGTGCTGTAATGACCCATCAGACCCACACGGTGAATCTGAGGGTCATTACAGAAGATATGCTGGCACCGAACAGAACGCTGGAAGAGAAAAAGCCTTTTACAGATATTGACGGATTCGTGACCAATGTGCCGGGAGCGGTTCTGATAACTTCGTTTGCAGACTGTGTTCCGCTGTTTTTCCTGGATCCTGTAAAAAAAGCAATCGGTCTGTCGCATTCCGGATGGCGTGGAACGGTAAATCGGATGGGAGCCGTTACGGTACAAAAGATGGAAGATGCATTCGGCAGTCGTCCGGAAGATATTATAGCATGCATTGGTCCCAGTATCTGTCAGGACTGTTATGAAGTAGGTGAAGAGGTGGCGGATGAATTTCGGTCATCTTTCCGGGCGGAACAGGAGAGTTTGCTGCTGAGCCGCAATGATGCAGGAAGATACCAGCTGGATCTCTGGAAGGCCAATGAACTGATTCTGAAAGAAGCAGGTATTGCAGAAGCACATCTGGCCATCACCAATGTCTGTACCTGCTGCAATCCCGGACTGCTGTTTTCCCATCGATATACCCACGGGAAGAGAGGAAATTTATGTGCATTTCTGAGTCTGAACAGCAATGAATCCTGATCATACAGCAGTGAATCAGGAATTGACGGATTTTATAAAGGCTATTTGCTTCATTAACGTCGATTTGAAAAATGAAAGAATAAAAGTGGAAACAGGAAGGTGATATTGTGAAAGAATTCAGCAGAGGTTATCAATTTTCAAAAGAAAAAACAAAATATCTTGTTGTGGGAGATGCAGTCAGTCATCAGAACGGTTCAAGTGTTTATCTATGTCAGGAACTGAATGGCGCATTTCGACTTACCGTCTGGTCAGAAGAGGAAATCCGGACTGCGGTCGGAAATCCGATTGATGATGTGGAGTATGCATCATCAGATGCAGAGTATGGGTTATCTTCCACAGCGAATATGGCAAATAAACTGCAGGAAAGGATGATTGCTTTTCTGGAATCCACATCCTGCAGTGAAAAATTGAACATATTGGAAGGCATGAAAGGCGAAGTAACAGATGGTATGCTGGAATCCATGGCATTATCCCTTGATTTTGAAACCGGAGGCGGATCGGTGGAGGAAAAGTATTACGCTCTGGAACGATATCTGAAAACAAGAAGAAGATTCGAAGGCGATCGGCTGCGGTAGGATCACTATCCTGTTCGAAGCCGTACACAATCTCCCTTTTGTTCAGACTTGTTGGAAAAAGTGTGGATGAACGCATTGTTCTGACTGAAAAAAAGGGAATATAGACGAAATTACCATCTGATATTTGGTGATTATTTTTACAGTAAAATAAGAAAAACAAATATATTTGTGCAAATGAATGAAAAAAATCAGGGATATTGACAGATAAATTTGACGAATATATAATAAGGTCTGTAAGGCACAGACAGAAAGGTGCGTATAAATTTGTCTGGTCTTATGTTTTCCTGAATGTTATGCGTGAAACAATCTCAGGAAATCCTCCTTTGTAT
>JALETI010000066.1 GCA_022781515.1 Lachnospiraceae bacterium | reverse complement strand
AAAATGCACTGCCGCCGAAAAGATAATAAACAGATCCGTTACCGGATAACGGTAATACACCGAATACAGACAGTATGAAAATTGCGAGCAGAGCGGTTACGCACATCGGCATGGAATCGCAGATCCACATTATGATTGCTGCCAGAAAAATTCCCATGGCATACAGACCTGCACGGGTAACATTTTCATTTACAGGAATAACAGAAGCTGCCAGCATAATAATAACCGCTGCTATTACACCTATCAGACCCTTATTTTTCATATATTTTCCTCCGCTGTATAATAACAATCACGCTTATCAAATCTGAAACTCAGCCATGTGGCGAAGAACCATTTCTTCCATATCCTTTGGAACGTCCAGATGCTGATATGCCAGACGGCTGTATTCATATACTGCATCCTGGAAGATCGGGAACAGGGAATGATCATGTCCGGGAACACGTGTGGTGGAAGAATCTGCGCAGAATAATACGCCTTTATCTTTGTATTTGTCAACAAAATCCTTTGCGATTTTTCGAACCTCCTCTACAGAAGAGCCCTTCGGAAGGATGGGATTACCCACTGCAAATGTAAGATGATCATTTTTATGATCTGCAATCAGCTGATCCAGATCATTGATGGTGCTCTGCGGGAACCAGTAATCGGTACCGCATTCAACCATCGCCGGTGCCAGAGCCTGTGCTTTGCCGCAGCAGTGATGTTCATAAATAATATCCAGACTGTGACAGGTATCAACTACTTTTTTAATAGGCGCTACAAAGAATTTTCTTGCTGTTTCAAGAGAGAAGAATGGTCCGTTATTGGTTCCCCAGTCATCATGAATCATTACACTGTCAATGCGGCCGATTTTGGATACTCTTGTGATATAATCACAGTAAAAATCAGAAAGTTTATCCAGAAATTCCTGCAGAGCATATTCCTGATCTTCATCAACCAGAGCAATCGCTGCATTGGAAACATCCATCAGACACATGAGTCTTTCCCAGAAGCCAAGATGGATACCCAGCTGATTGATTCTGTCTGTTCCGAGATATTTCTCGTTCATTATTTTCATTTCATCAAAATCAATTTCATTCAGATCCGGCCATTTAATAACTTCCTTCCAGTCATTCATATCTTCTAAAGTGGGATTGCCGGGACGAACTGTGGCTCCGCAGGAAAGGGGTTCCCATTCCAGAGGCAGATCAAACCAGCCGCGCTGCAGCTTCGGTACTTTAGAGTAATCAATCAGCGGTCCGCCGTCCAGACACTGATGATGAGCCCGGCAGTCCTGTCCCTGACGGGGCCGGAATTCCTGTGTATCGCAGAAAAACCATCCGTTATTCGGCATCCAGTACGGTGTTTCACCGCGGAATAACATTTTGAAATTTTCATAAACAGGAATCGGACGATAAAATCTGTCAGAATCCGGTACAATACATTCACCCTTATCATTACGAAGGCGAATGTCTTCCATTCCTTTAAATCCGGGATAAGTTCCTACAACTGTATGCTCTTTCTGAGCATTATACGCTTCACGCTTCATTCTATACCTCCTGCTGACCAAATGAAAAGCTAACTGCTTTTCTCAATCTATACACTGTTTGTCGTACGAACTCATGGGCCCTGAGTTGTTATAGGTATAGCATATTCGTATTCAGCACTTTTCTCAATGTACAGAATGGCATAAAGCCGGATTCCTTTTGTGCAAAAACGTATATAACCTTTTATTCCGGTATTTCTTTTCCAGCCTCTGATAAAAAGCTCATCTGCATGGAATCGATATAAGCAAAGGAAAAATGAAGATAATTCAGCCGGTTTATGTCCATGGAATTCATTAATTCATAAAATTCCTGAAAATCAATGAGTTCTTTAATCTTTTCCAGTCTGTAATTCACGCTGTTCCTGTGGATATTCAGCATATAACCTGCTGCGGAAGGCTGAAAACCGCTGTACACAAACGCCCGAAGTGTTTCATAGTATGAAGTTTTATGGTTCAGATCATAGTAATACAATCTCAATAAACCACGATGAACATAGGTTGCAGATAATTCATTTTTCCGGATAATATCATACAGAAAATCCCATCCATGCTCACTGGCATCTGAAAAAACAGTTTTATTTACCATACAGTTATTCAATTCATAGACAGCCTGTTCATAATACTCCCTGCACTTTTTTATTCCCTGAAAGTCCTGACTGATTCCACAAATATAATTATCCTCAATCAGATGGGGCAGATGCTTTTTTATGTCAGAGGTTCCTTTATCCCGTGTGCGGTTGGCAAGAATGATCAACTGTTTTTTATAGCGGAATACTATCGCATCTCTGTAGGTTTCTGTCAGACGAATATACATACGATTCAGCATAACCGGCTCCTGCGTAACATTTTCCTGAATGGCATATACACGGTAATAATCATTTTCTTTCCATTTCAGTGTACTCAAAAGCAGGTACAGCTGATCTTCATCATATGTACTGCTGCTCAGCATGGATACTGCAATCTTTCCCAGCTTAGAAGTAGAACTGTACTGAGAGTAATATTTTTCCATATAACGGGATATATACTGGACAAGTACGCTGCACAGATACAGAGTACCCTTTTCAAATGGTCTGCACAGAGAAAACAGAACAAAGTGACCTGCCATATAACGATTGGCCAGAATACTGCAGTGTATATACTGATTCATATCCATACTGGAATCATGAAAAGTGGGAGTAAGATCCTGAAACACCTTTGTCAGGTTGCTTTTGTCTCTGAGACTTCTCATCCGTTCTTCAGTAAGACCGTTATTTTCAATAAGCTCTTTCCAGTGCCAGTGCAGTTCAGGCGGATAACCGGAGGAAATTGCAAGAGTTTTTCCATCCGGTGCATAAATAAACATTGGATTTCCAAAGATCGGTGCACTGCAGTCCAGCATATGTGACAACCCGTTTTCATTGGATAAAAACATATTCAGATTACTTTCCCATTCACGGTACTGATCCAGAATCGTACACACCTCATTGAACACCTCTTCCGGATCAGAATCCGGTACCAGCAGAAAATCCTTTCGATGCACAATCACAGTACCTGTCTGCTCCCCATAAAAGAACCCACCGGCCTCGCCAACATACACGGTATGATTATTTAAAAAAGAATATACAATCCATCGTACTGCCTCTATGGTTTCCGTTCCATCTTTGATCATGACAATTATGTTGTCATACGGCAGTTTGTCATAGATATTCCACATACCAATCTTCATGATTTCTCCCCCTCATATAAAACAGCTTCTGTTTTCCATGTAATACACTCGCAGCTTCCTGCTAAAAAACATTATAAATTACTGATGATAAATTTACAACAAACCAGCATGTATAGATTCGCACAACACATTTTTATATTTTTACAAAATAGTATATTGGTTTAGAGAGAGAAGAACTATATAATCGGATTATCGATAAAAGACTGGTCTTTCAGAACACAAACTATACATCTGCACATCATTTTCAAGTTGGTAAATGTGCAGTGCGAATGAATGGAGGACCCTATGAATAATTCTGATTTTTTAAAAAAAATGAGCGGTATTCTTTTTTCAATTCTGGCACTGATCATTGCCAGTCTGCTTCCGCTTCCATCCGGTGTGGAACGAACCGGCTGGTACGCTCTGGC